>JAYURB010000383.1:0-7072 GCA_043756425.1 Bacteroidota bacterium | reverse complement strand
ACTAGTTGCTTCAATAAAAAATTTATGCCGCAAAGACGAATTTTATTTCTTCAGTGCGGCATAAACAATAATTTTAATTAGATAAATATTTAAAAAAGCTTACCGGATGACTGTGAAACGCTTAATGTAATCATGCTTTCCGGAGGTTAATCGAACGATGTAAATTCCTTTATTAAAATCAGTCAGGTCAAGAACTATATTTTTGCGATTTCTGATAATCTCTTTAGTATTGATTAAACGACCTTCCAGATCAGTAATGCGAATAGTTGCAGATTGAAGCAGGAATTCGTCAGCAGCAATAGTGACTTTGTCTGTTGCAGGATTAGGATAAATCATGAAGTCTTTATTATCGGGTTCATTTCCTGTACCGACGTTAAGTGAAATAACAATTGTATCCCCGGACGAACACATACCGGATGTATCTACTACAGATACTGAAAATGTACCCACTGTATCAACGGTAATTGTCTGAGTGGTTTCGCCTGTTGACCAGAAATAATAAGGTATGCCGGGACCGGCATCAAGTGTTATGGAGAATGGTGTTGTAACAAAAGTATCGGGACCAAGATTTACGGTAAATGACTGTAATATATTTATCACAATTGGCAATCTTTCGCTTGGACAATCTACAATACCGCACTCTATAAATACGGTATCAAGACTGGAATTAGCAACACCCTTAGATTCGGCTGAACATGCCCAGTCTGAAGCATCATTATTATCATAGGTGCCAATTCTTTGATTGTCATCGGTAGTGGTAGGGCAAGAACTAATTCCATTACCCAGCCATTCGCTTCCAACGGTAACCGCATGACCGGCAATAGTTGCATTCAGCGAGGGTAAAGAATCAGCAGGATAATTTATAGAAACGAAATCTGCTATTACACCGCTGGGATCAAGAATCATAACCCAGCTTCGTCCGGTTGTTGAGAATGCTAAATTATTTCCCCAATAATTATCTGTGGAAAGGTCCGTTTTGTATTGTACTTCACCGGCACCCATAATGCCTAAATTCCAGTAAGTGCTATTTATGGTATTGATATTTGAATTATTGCCACTGACCGCTACAACCCAGCCGGCGTAATCTTGAGTTGTGGCAGACAAATTCTGAATTTCAATAAAATTTGTTGTGCGAATCTGTACTTCAGTAATACGCAGACATCCTGAAGCGGGACTTGCTTTTTTAGATTCAACATAAAATACTGTATCTGTTGTAACAGCAGCACTTAAAACATCACCGACATGAAGGAGATTACCACCGGTCTGCTGATCATACCAAAGCAGAACATCGCCCGGATCAGCAATTGCGCTTACCTGTAAATTATTACTGCATTGCTGCTGCGGAGAACTAACGGAGGGTGGATTGGGTTTTCCGTTCAACATAAAAGAATCGGTAATTGTGTCGTTTATCAAACTTTGATCACCGGTCAATTGCGAGTAAGCGGTAATTGAAAAATTTCCACCACTGATTGTATTAATTAATGTTGTGAAAATAAGTGTGTCAATTTGATTAGCTACTAAAGAACCTGAGTAGGTATCTGTCAGCGTTTGTGTTACCGAACCTGTAATATCAGCAGTTACAAAAAAACCGGTTTGTGCCCCTGTGCCAAAATTTTTAATTATTACTGCTACAGAAGTACTGCTGTCTCCACAGACTCCTGCATAGGGCAGGAATGATTTTATCAAACCAATATTATCACTGAGTGGAGTAAACTCATCGGCTCCAATATCAGGAGTCGTCAGGCTTCTTATTTCACCATCAATATCTGTTGGCACTTCCGTGAGGAAGGTAGCCAGATCATTAACACTGGTAGTATTTATATGAAGATCCGTTGTAGTCAAAAATAATGGATTAAAAGAAACGGAATTAGCATCTAATGACGAAGCAGTTTGCCAGTTTGCTAAGTTAGTATACGAAGAAGTGTCTAATAAAACCAGGTTGAGAGAATTGGCTGCAACCCATAGATCGTTATAATTACATGAAGCAAAACAGGATACACCGCCGTTACCGGCTCTCATGGCAATTCCACCTCCTGAGTTTGCAAAAACATTATTCTTAACATTTAAATTACTGCTCAGGCCATTATCGGCAATATAAAAGGAAGCACCCGTAGTGCTATTGGTTGTTACGTTAACGGAGTTATGATATACATTCAGGTAAGCACAGAAGTTAACATTGATACCTCTGACGGCACCTGTGCCTATCGTTTGAATAAAATTATTCGCAACCAATGCAGCACTTCCGGGATTTCCATTGCAAGTATCCAGGTGAATAGGGTTACCGTATGTACCGGTAATCCGGTTTTCAGTTATTTTATAATCCCCATTAACTTTTCGAAAAATTATCCCTCTGTATGTTGTGCTGGTAGTAGTTGGAGATATTGTGTTTCCGCTAATGACAGGGGAAAGTAGAAACGTAAGCTGTATAGCCCGTGAAGACTGGCTGATAAATTGGTTATCTTTAATTTGAGTGAGTGGCATAGGGGTTGCTGACTGGCCTTGAATATACACGCCGTAAGAACCTCCTCTGAAAATATTGTTTGAAATAATGACCGATGAATCATTGGCAGTACCTAATGGAAAGTAAAACTGAGCACTTGACACATTCGTTCCCGTTGTAATGCTTGATTCAATGATACAATTCAAAATCTGCAGGTAACGGGAATTTGCGCCCATTAAAATCACACAGGAATTAGCGTTTGTTCCTGTTCTTGAAAGGGTAACTTTTTTAATTATTAGAAAGTCAGTACCCAAAACATGAAATGTATAATTTGCTGTAGAAGCACTTGAACTATCCGTAATAATGACACCGGTGCTATCGCTATTTTCGGACTGAAAGGTTATTGTATTTGTTGCTGATACGCCGGCAACTGTAGCAATATCGACCTTTCCCGTGTATGTTCCGGGACGGATATTTAACGCTACCGGACCGCTTACACCCTGTGTTTGCAGAGCGGTTACTGCATCAGGAATTGTAGCATAGTCGGGAGTTAAACCACCGATTGTATAGTTTCCGGAAAGTTGAGCTGAAACATTGATTAATGCAAGTGAAAAGAGAAGAATAAATAAAGTAGATTTTGTTTTCATGGTAGTGTTTATTTGGAGTAAATATAATTCAATTTTCTGTTGAAAAGCGTGAATGATCAAAAACATTTATAAAAGAGCCCTTAAAAGGAGATTTAAAATTCAAGCAAAGCAATAGTTGTCTTGACTAAAAGCACCAAATGATAAAAAACTTACAACTTCAATTACTGTTTTTGGAATTCCAAATTAGCTTCAATATTTACTTCATTGCTAAGAATTGCTTCAGGAGTTGCAACAGAAATACCGAAATCATTTCTCTTGATTGTTCCTGTAACTTTACAACCCGTTATCGGTTTATTATCCATTGGATTGAGGCCGGTTTTTATAGTTGCAAAAAGCGTTACAGATCGGGTAATTCCATGCAGCGAAAGGTTTCCGGTAACAGTATATTTTCCGGAATCATTCCCGATAAAAGATGTACTTTGAAATGTTACTAAAGGAAATTTTTTCGTATCGAAAAAATCTGCCGAGCGTAAATGCTCATCTCTCATATCATTGTCCGTATCGATTGAACCCATATCAGCTTCAATTGAAATTGCTGCATTTGAAAAATCAGAATTTTCAGTAATAATTATCCCACTCTTTAATACAACGGAACCTTTAGTATCGGATATTAATAAGTGTAAAATTGAAAATCCAAGATTAGAATGCTTGGCATCCAAATTCCAGGTTTGTGAGTTACTCGTTTTAGATGTGAAAAGAATAAAAAGCAATGCACTTAAAAAGGCTTTATTGTATTTCATATTTTTAATTTGGGAGAGTAAATATAACAATATTATTAAAAATAGATTTAAAGAAAAGAATGTTACTAAAATCTGAATATGTGGTAAATAAGCAACTTCATTTATTGATATCTTTTACTCAACCTGTATTTTGCCAGATTTATTAGTAAAACACTTGCCAGAATTATTATAAGTCCAAATATTTGCAGCAAAGAAATTTTTTCTGCAGCAAAGAATACTCCGAGTAAAACAGCTACAACAGGGTTAACATATGCATACGTGCTCACTTGTGCCGACGGACGCACCTGAAGAAGCCAGATATAAGCAGTATATGCTGCTATGGAACCAAAAAAAATTAAATACCACATCGAAAGCCAGGCTTCAACTGAGATCGATGACCATACAAAATGCTTTGACTCTCCGGATAGAATACTACCAACAGCAAATGAAATTCCTGCAATAAACATTTGCCAGCCGACGTTTACGATATTTGCTCCTGATGTCGATTTGTACTTTGAAAAAATTGAACCGGCAGTCCAGCACAATGAACCGAATAATATCAAAAGCATTGAGCCGATTTCAGCATGACTGCTGATGCCGAAAAAGAAATCATTAATCTTTTCCCAAAACAATAGTATGATACCCATGAAACCGATTATTAGTCCGGCGATTGTGGACTTATTGCGGAAACTAATTTTCCACATAGGTTTATCAAGGAGAATAAACCAGAATGGTGCTGCAGATACAAGTATTGCAACAAGAGCACTCGGAAGAACTTGCTCAACCCAAATGACCACACCGGTTCCGCCGAATAGCATAAGGGTTCCAACTACGGCCGAACGGGAAATGTCTTTTGGAATCCAAATCTTTTCTCCTTTAATCAAACTCCATAAAAGCATAATGGCGCCGGCGACTAAAAACCTGAAAGCCCCAAGCAGCATTGGTGGAAATCCTTTTAAAGCGAGCAGGATAAAAAAATAAGTCGACCCCCAAACTATGTAAACAGTTGCGAAAGAAAGAAGAACCAATAAAGGTGAAGTATGTTTAGCCGTTGAATCCTTCATATTTAAAAAGCAGAAGCTAAATCAACATTTCCAATTCTACAAACCATCAATATTTAATAAATTTTTGAACGGATCTTTCTTTATCGGTCAAAACTTCCAAAAGATACATTCCTTCTTTAAGCGAGGAAACATTTAATTCAAAATAATTTTCCTGCTGGTTTAAAAATGCCGGGACAATTATTTTTTCTCCAATCAGATTATAAATAGTAATAGAATTCTTTTTGTAAAGATTATTGTTCTGCAAGGCTGATGAAATGTTTTTTACAAATAGTGTTTCATTTACAGGATTTGGGAAAATATTAAATGATGTATTAAGTGGTATTTCATTTACTGCCGTTAACAGGCAATATGTTGAATCGGAAATAACCCTGTTTGTTGTCATAAGAATAATTGAGTTCATAGCCATACCGGAGTGCTGTGAATAGTTTGAATTGGTAACTGCCAGCAGGTCGTTAACTATAACAGGATGAGATGTAAATTCATTACAGCCACTAAAACCCAGGCTATCTGTTTTTATTACCAGCATTTGAGAACTGTCAGCAGTGTGATAATCACTAAAACCGGAAAGAATAAATCCACCATCCGGTGTTTTCGAACTTAGAAAAGCTTCATCCTGCTTGTCGCCTCCGTAGGTGCGTGTCCATATTGTATCTCCATTTGCATCCGTCTTCATTAGAAAAATATTTGTACTATCGTCTCCTCTATGACCATATCCCATACTGTTTGTGTATCCCGATAAAACATATGAGCCATCTGCATTCAGGTTTACCGTATAGCTTCCTTCCCCTTTATTGCCGCCATATGTTTTTGACCAGACAATATTTCCCGAGCTTTCTGTTCTAAAAAGCAGAATATCATAATTACCGTTACTTGTAAAATCACGAGAGCCGCAGACAATAAAACCGCCATCAGCTGTTTGCATAACGGATTGCGCTTCCTGGTATAGGGAGTCTCCATACTCTTTTGCCCACAAAATATTTCCTGTTGAATTGATGCGGAGTAAAATTGCTTTGAAAACAAGGGCGCCGTTTATTATTTCGGAATTCTTTCCGCAGATAATAAAACCTCCGTCAGAAGTGAGTGCCATTGATTTTCCTATTTCATTGTTGGTTGTCCCGTAAATTCGGGTAAAGACTGTATCGCCATTCATATTCATCTTTATAAAGAAAATATCTGCGGAACCTGATCCATAACTTTCTGTTGTTCCTGTTATTGCATAACCGCTATCGGCAAGTTCGATTATTTTTACTGCATTTTCATTATTAATTCCTCCAAAGGATTTTGCCCATAAAGAATTTGCCACAGAATCTGTTTTGAAAACCAAGACATCGCTTGATCCGCCGACTCCGGAAGCATCAGTGGATCCGGCGAAAACTATTTTATGATCAAAGGTTTCTGCCGCAAAATTTGGAATTTCATTAGCAGAGGCACCGCATGTTTTTGACCATAAAATATTTCCTTGCAAATCAGTCTTAATGATAAGAGGGTCTACGTCACCATTTCCAAATGATGTGGTAGCGCCATTGAGAAGCAATCCGCCATCGTTTGTCGGATAAGCAGATTGGCAACGTTCATTTCTGTTGTTTCCATATTCGCGTTGAAAAATCCACTGAGCATTGGATGAATAAAAGCAATGAAGAAACACTATTACAAAAAGATTTTTTTTCATATATTAAAGATAAGCTATTGTTTAAAAGGGTTGAGGGTTTTATGGAAATAGTTAATAACAGGAAGGGAGTAACAATTTTTTTCCGAGGTATTTTTAATTATTGAAGGCGAAATTATGTTGTCCTCAAGATTACCTTTAGTCGATGTTTTTCTTCGTATTGATTTGATGAATAAGTAAAGAATCATCTTAAATTAACTTTCCAATCAATGTTGTTCAGAAAATGATAAAATTCACCCTTAATCTTACATATTTTATTCTGTGATTAAACTTAACAGGGAATTATTGTTCAGTGAAATTTTCAACCAAATGAATAATCAAAAATCCGTTCATGAAAAAAGGGGAAAATCAAATTCTAAATTCAAAGAATTCTTACAAGATTTACTTAAGTATACTATAATTATTAAACAAAGAAAATTAATCATCGTAATATTATCTTCATACAATTATTTTTTATTGTTAATTTGAAGTATGTAATGTCAAATAGTAAAAAGAATAAAAAATTATTAAAAAATCGAAGCCGAATAAGTCAAGGT
>JAYURB010000382.1:0-7075 GCA_043756425.1 Bacteroidota bacterium | reverse complement strand
TAATATGATAATACTAATATGCCGGCCAGGAATCCTAAATCAGCAAAGCGGGTTACTATAAATGCTTTTTTCGAAGCAGCTACAGCCGATGGTTTATCGTAGTAAAATCCTATGAGCAGAAAACTGCTTACACCAACGAGCTCCCAAAATATATAGGTCTGAAATATATTTGCTGCTATAACAAGTCCCAGCATTGAAAATGTAAAAAGCGACAAAAAAGAAAAATAGGTTGTAGTCCTCTCCTCCCCTTTCATATAAGAAATACTATATAAATGAACCATGAAAGATATCAAGGTTACTACTACAAGCATCATTACAGAGATGGGATCGATGAGTATTCCCATATGAATACTCAATTCCGGAGTAAAACGCATCCACTCCACTTCGAAAGGAATAAGTGTGGTAAACCGTCCATCGACAAATCCACTTACAAAAAAATACTCATAAGCAATAGTCAATGATAAAAGTGCAGAAACAAATAAAGCGCTAGTGGCTATAATTCCTGCAAAAGAGGCAAAACGTTTTCTCCCGCCAAGTCCAAGAAATAGGAAACTGGCAAAAGGCAGCAATAAAACTAATATCGGGTATACTTGATTCAAGCGATATGTTTTGGATTAGTATTTCATTTGATCCGCATCTTCCACATCAATGGAACGATACGAACGGTAGAGGTGAATGATAATGGCTATAGCCATGGCAGCTTCTGCAGCGGCAATGGCAATAACAAATAAGCTGAAGAATAAACCGTCGGCTTTTTCCGGATAAAGATATTTATTGAATACAACAAAATTAATATTGACACTGTTCAGTATTAATTCAATTGACATAAGCATGGTAATCATATTCCGCCTTGTGAAGAAGCCGTAAGCACCAATGAAAAACAGCGCTGTACTGACAATCAGGAAATGAGAAATTGGAACGCTCATGATTTTTCCGGATTTTTTTTGAGTGCAATGGCAATGCAGCCGACCATTGCTGCAAGTAATAAGATACTGATCGCTTCAAACGGTAAAGCAAAGCCACCGTCACCGGTATTAAGCATTTTACGACCGATATTGGCAATATCTATATTCAGAATTTCTGAGGAAATAGTAAAACCATTATTTAGTATCATAAAACACACGAGCGCGAAACCGACTAATGCCAATAATGCGCTTAGTGCTTTTCTCCATAGCAAAGCCGGCGGGAGATTGTCCCCGGAGTGTTCGGTAAGGAAAATAGAAAATATAATTAGCACAACGATTCCCCCTATATAAACAATAATCTGAACTGCAGCCAGGAAATTTAAATCCATCCAGAAATACAGTGCTGCAATTCCGGTGAGAGAAAAAAGCAGCCATATAGCACTGCGGAATACCATCCGTGAAGTAACAGCCAATAATCCGCCTCCGAGAATTATGGTAGAAATAAAATAAAATGCAATCACATTTGCTGTCATTCCACGCCCTCCATCAATTTAGAACCTTCTACATTTAGTTTCTTTGTCAACTTTGAACGATCGAATACACTGTGTTCAAATGTTTGAGCCATTTTAATGGCATCGGTCGGACAAGCCTGAATGCAGAGATTACACATCGTACATAATTCGAGGTGATAAATAAATGTATCCAATGCTTTTTTCTTTTTCCCTTCCGGTGTCACCTCGAACTTTGTAATGATCTTAATGGTACCGTTCGGACAAGCCAATTCACAAGCTGTACAACCTGTGCAGCGGTGTTCGTTAGCATCCGTATGCGGCATTACTACTTCCCCTTTGAATCGCTCAGGAAGATTCATGGTATCCCGGTTCTCCGGATAGTTTTGCGTAATGATCTCTTTGTGGTGCGTAAAGTAATACCCGGTACGCCGCATACCTTTTAGCAAGGATGAAACACCCTTGTATATATCTGAAAAGTATGTAGAAAGAAAACTCATTTAACTGCGATTATTATATACAATTTAGAATACTCAATTTATACCTTATCATTTGCTTATATGTAATCATAATCATCCTTTAATCCTCGAATCTTTTAATCCTGATCAAAAGTACCAACCCATTATAGCAATCAACGTAGTCAGTAACAAATTAAACATACTTATTGGCAAAAGATATTTCCATTCAAGATTTAGCAATTGATCGACACGCAGACGCGGAAATGTCCAGCGAAACCACATGATGACGAAGATGAGAAAAAATGTTTTTCCCATAAACCAAATGGAAGAAGGAATGTAATCCATAATTCCATTAAAAGCCTGCCATCCGCCGATGTGGAAAGGCATCCATCCTCCTAAGTACAATGTGGCACCTATACCGCAAACGATAAATATATTTACATATTCAGCGAGGAAGAATAGAGCGAATCTCATTCCGGAGTATTCCGTGTGGAAGCCTGCCGTAAGTTCTGATTCTGCTTCTGCCATATCAAAGGGTGCTCGGTTTGTTTCAGCTGTTACTGCAATGATAAAGATTACAAATGAAATTATTGCAGGAAGATGTCCTTTAAAAATCCACCAACCGTTTTCCTGACTTGCAATTATATCTGAGATTTGCAAACTTCCTGTAAGCACAATTATACAAAGGATGGCTAGTCCAGCCGATAATTCATAGCTAACAATTTGCGCTCCACTGCGCATAGCGCCCAGCAATGAATATTTATTGTTACTCGACCAGCCCGCAATTAAAATTCCGATAACAGAAATGGATGAAACGGCCGTTATATAAAGTACACCGATATTCAGATCCCAGATTTGAAAGTTACGTGCAAAAGGAATGGGCGCCATTAATAGCATTGCGCCTACCATTACCACAAAAGGCGCAAGGTTAAAAAGAAATTTATCTGCACCATCGGGAATTAATCCTTCCTTAACAACTAGTTTTATTGTATCGGCAAGTGTTTGTGCTGTTCCACGAAAACCGACGCGGTTAGGACCTAAACGAATTTGCATGTATGCAGAAACTTTTCTTTCCATAAAAACCAGAACGAGTCCAAGGAAAGCAAACAAAGACAATACAGCAATTCCTACTATGACAAATTCTGTCAGGAGCACAAGTGTTGGAGAAAAATTTGCACTCAAATAATTCTGTGTAGAAGAAGTTATATTTTCGAGGCTCAGCATTTATCGGTCAATATCAGGAATTACAAGATCTAAAGAACCCATTATGGCAACAAGATCACCAATTTTATACCCTCTAACCATGTGGTCGAGGGCAGATAAATTTGAAAATCCCGGTGAACGGAATTTAATACGGTAAGGAGTTGTGCCGCCTTCGCTTACTACATAAACACCGAAGTCGCCACGTGCTGTTTCAACGCGTGAATAAAATTCTCCCTTAGGAAGTTTAAGTACCGCTTTAGTTTTAGCCTGGAATTCTCCTTCGGGAATATTGTCGAGAAGCTGATTAAGAATTAAAATCGTTTGTCTCATTTCTTCCATTCTCACTTTATATCTGGCCATGCAATCACCGGCTGTTTCTATTGCTTCTTTAAAGTTTAGTTGAGAATAAATATCGTAAGGGTGATGCTTTCTGATATCACAAGAAACTCCCGAAGCTCTTGCTACCGGACCGCTCGTACCAAACGAAATTGCATCCTCTTTAGATAATATTCCTACTCCTTCCATTCTGCCTCTGAAAATAATATTGCCTGTGACCATTTCATCGTATTCAGGAAGTTTACTTTCAAAAAAAGTAAGAAATTCTTTTGTCTTTCTGATAAAATTGGGATGCAAATCAAAAGCCACACCGCCGGGTACCATAAAATTCATTGTCAGTCTGGCCCCGCAGGTTTCTTCCATAATATCATTAATCATTTCGCGCTCTCTGAAAGCATGAAAGAACGGTGTAATTGCTCCAACATCCATTGCCATTGCACCCCACCACAATTGATGAGAGGCAAGTCGGGTAAGTTCATCGAGTATTACTCTTATGTATTGTGCCCGGGGCGGTACTTCAATCTGCACACCCTGCTCAACAACCAATGCACAACCGTGATTGTTAATGTGTGAAGAAAGGTAATCCATTCGGGAAGTAACGTAGATGAACTGCCTGTAGGTAAGGCTCTCGCACATCTTTTCTATACTGCGGTGTATGTAACCGAGGTGCGGTTCTACTTTCTTTACGATCTCTCCATTTAATGTAATAAGCAAATGCAAAACTCCGTGTGTAGACGGATGTTGTGGCCCTACATTAATGATGAGATCGCCTGTATCGGTTTGGCCGACAGTTTCCAAATTTCTTTATTCTTTGTCGCAAAATACATTAAAGAATTAAATAAAAATGGAGAAAAAACAGAAAAATTGGTAAAAATATAAACGTCTATAGTGGTTGAATTTCAATTCATTAAACAAAATAAATTTTAATTTGTTTTCTTCAATATAAATGCAACGATCAGCATAAATAATGAATTCGCAATTATTCCAGGTGATTAATATCATCCATGTCCCTTGGTCTTCCTGATGCTCTTTTTGAAATTATCAAATCGCGAATGTCAATCATTCTTACATTTATTCCATCAAATTTTGTCACTTTTGAATTAATAAATGCATCCTTAAAATTAAGATCTTTGACATTTGTAAGGATATCAATGCTTACGGGTGGACGTCCGAAAGTGAAAACATCATAATTTTTCGTATCAAGAAATTTTTCTTCTGACATATCAAACAAACTCATGCCGAAATTTCCAAATGCATTTCGTAGTTTATTGTAATTCTTCATTTAGAATATTACCCATTTTTTCTCATGGAAAAAACATTTCTATCAAGTTTTGGAGGATTGTAATAATCCAGATTCCATGCACATGCAATCAGGTACCATGCTGCAGCGAAACGTTCTTCGGGTGATTTCTGAAGCCAATAAGCACGGTTATTTTCTGCTTCACGGAATGTATTAATTTTAAAAGCAGAACGGTCCAGTCTATACATAGAGCCTATAATTAAAGCTTAATCATATTAATTGCATCTTCGTAGTCCTTCCGCAGCGGCCATCCCACCCAGTCTTCCGTTAGGAATAAACGACGCAAATCAGGATGATTATTAAATCGAACACCAAAAAGATCATACGCTTCACGTTCGTGTAATTCTGCCGTTCTCCAAAGCGAAGAAACAGAATCGATTGTTGGATTATTTCTATCAGCAATTTTTACTTTAACAACAAGAATCTGATTGAGCTGCAACGATTCTAAATGATACACCATTGTCAAATGTGTTTTCCAATCGACACATGAAACACAAAAAAGATAATCAAATAAAAATTTCTCTCCTAATTTTAACTGCTCGGCAACTTTAAACCAGTCAGCATTTTCAACAATTAGATTCAGCCATTGTCCTCCTTCTTCGAAGACAGCTGTGGGTATCGATTCTTGTATTACTTCTTTTAACATTTTAATTCGTTAATTCGATAATTAGCTAATTAACGAATTAGCTAATTAACTAATTTATCACCCTCCTGCCTTAACTTTTTCCTGCAATGTAATAAGTGCATGCAACAATGCTTCCGGTCTGGGCGGACAACCCGCAACATAAACATCAACGGGAATTACATGATCAGCACCTTTGACTACAGAATAGGTATTGTAGAAGAACGGACCACCCGATGTTGCACAGGCACCCATAGCAATAACGTATTTGGGATTTGGCATTTGGTCGTAAAGTCGTTTTAAAACCGGAGCCATTTTATTTACTATTGTTCCTGCAATAATAATTACATCGGCCTGACGGGGTGTTGCGCGGGCAACTTCAAAACCAAAGCGCGACCAATCGTATTTAGCAGATGCTGTACTCATCATTTCAATAGCGCAACAGCTCGTACCAAAAACCAAGGGCCAAAGAGAATTCGATCTTGCCCAGTTAATAACATCATCGATTTTACTAACCAATATTCCACCTCCCGGTGTTGGATGTACTTCTCCTGGAAATGTTTTTTTAGGATCTTCTTTTACATCCATTTCAGTGCTCCTTTTCTATGTGCGTAAAGAAATCCGAGAAATAATATGAAAATGAAAATCAGTATCTCCACCAGCGCAGACATTCCAATTTCTTTAACAACTACAGCCCAGGGATACAGGAAAACTAATTCCACATCGAAGATTAGAAATAACAATGCAAATAAATAATACCCTACATTGAACTGAATCCACGATTGTCCAATAGTAGGAACCCCGCATTCATAAGTCTGCCCCTTCTGAGAATTAAATGTATGCTTTGCAAGCAAAGAAGAAACGAAAAGACCTCCTCCGGCAAAGGCAATGCCGCATAAAATAAGTAATAGTAAAGATCCTAATCCCATGAATTTTGGTAGAAATCAAACCTACAGGTTTCAAGCGGAATTTCCAATAGATGTCTGAGTAATTATTAACATGTTTTTTTCAGTCAACAAAGCATTTCTGATTGATTATCTTGAGCAATATTATTAAGTCCTTCTTTAAATCAAGGGAAAGTCAATTTACACAAAACATTCCCCATTTTTTAGTAGTTTAATCACTTAATCAATGTCCAATATAAGAGCCATATTTTTTTGAAAAGGCCCTTCTTGTTTTTTGATGATTAAAAAAGCAACTTCTATAATATTGATTTTCAATTTTTTAAATTTGTATTTACTTGTTTAACAAAGAATATAAATTTACGAAAAACTAAGTCCAATGTACTATGTACTAAGTACTAAATTTTTTCGTAAAATTGCACCCATTAAAAGACCATCCATGAAAAACCTTAAATACAAAATCCTATTTGCCGCTTTAGTTCTTGGCTGTATTATTACAATTGCTCAGACCGGTAAAGAAGAAAAAGCTCCCGCAGCAAAAGCTGAAATGAGCGGTAAAGAAACAGGTACGAAAATTAGTACTGCAGATTTAATGCGTGAAAATTTAAATGAGCCTAATGCTGTATCACCGGCTATGAATAACCTTCAGCAGATTGAAGTACACGGAATCACGCAGGGAAAAAACATTCATCCGAAAGAAGATTTGTCGAACAAGTATAATAGGAATTCGGTTAAGTAACATTTGAAAATTTCCATATTCCTTTTTAGGATGTGGGTTGAATTATTTAGTTGCTTTTTTTAATGTCGATGAAAAAATAAATGCGGCAAGGCGGAGATTCG
>JAYURB010000381.1:0-3010 GCA_043756425.1 Bacteroidota bacterium | reverse complement strand
TTCTGCTATACAATTTGGGGAAAACACACTTATAGAATTTTTTTCAAACGAGTTAATTTCATTTTCAAACCCATAATAACCGGCTTCTTCCGAAGTGAGATAAGAAAATACGGTATTGCGCTTTTCCCTCTGAGATTTCTTTAGCGCCCGGCGGATAAACTTGCTGCCTAGCGGTTGCTTGTTGTGAGAAAATCTGGCAATACTTTGCTCAGCATAAGCACTAGTTGTAGAAAGCTCAACCCTTGAAGGAAGGTCTGCTCCCATTAAATCATAAACAGTTCTTTCCATTGGCACTTTTTCGCCTATACATTTAAAACCGGCATGTTCATATCCTATTCTTGAACCATTGGATATAAAATCAACTTTGTCTTTTAGTGAATTATCGTCTGTCCATTTTTCGCTTTCTGTTAATACTCCGCATTGGGTGATATCGAATCCACCGTGCACGGCAAGAAGAGCAGCGATTTCGACTCCTGCAGAAGTCGAAGAAGATGAATTCATGGATTTGGAATCATATAAAATTCCGGCATCACTTCTATAAGCTCTGAATTGTCCGGAAACTCCCTGTCCTGTAGCGGAAAATAAATCGTAGGTAAAATTGGGTTGAGGCAAAAAAGGAATTCCATCTACATAAGGAAGATCCTTCTCTCTGTTAAAATCATGCAAGTCCGTGAGCCCGGCTCCTGCATGGGAGTTTAAATAACCAAAGGCCTCACTTTTTTGAACATTCTTATCTAAAACACTTTTGGAATAAAAACCGCTAACAGCTAAATTGGGAACCACTGCAAATAAATCAACTCCTGTCTTCACATTAAGATTAAAAGACGAAGTATTCATAGGCATTGAAATGGTCGGGGTATACGTGTTGGGGGCAAAGGAAATACTTGACCCTCCCTTTATTCCCAACGAAAGCCTGTTTATAGATTCAAATTTTTTGCTGATAGAAGCCGAGTAAGAAATATTTTTTAAGCCCGACCTCGAATTAAATGAAGAATTCACTCCAAGATTTACGTCAGCTTCTTCTTTCATTTGCAAATTGGCCGATGCAGAAAGGTTCATTCCATCCTGTGAACCAAAATTTATTCCCAACGATGCATTTAAGGGTCCTTTTCCACTCTTGCCGGGTAGAATTCCCAGGCTCGCCCCATAGGTTATATTGTAACCTGTGTAGCTGTTTCTTGAAATTCCGACACTCACTGGAGGAGCAGCTCTTAATATGTCAAATCCTACAATTTCTAAATCTCCGGAAACATTCACACCCCACGTCTCATTCGCTTTTAAATTAGACTCCTTTGTTATTTTATCCGGTTCAACCAAATCGCCTCCGGAAAAATCATCGGGCAGCCCTCTCATATTCCTGTTTAATGATCCTACATTGATGTTCCAGCCAAGTCCTACCCAGCTTGCTTCCTGATCGAGAGAAGGATTTGAATTATAGGTGAGGTTGACCGGATACCCGCCAACATCGAGTAAAGGAATATTATAATTAAAATCACCGGAGAATAGATCGACGGAATTGCTTGCATCAATTGGGGAAAATGTCTCAACCTCCGGTTGACTCGGTCCACCTGTAAGTGCCAGTGATATTGTCGGAAGAAAGGTTTGGTAGGCAATTGCCAACAGTAAAAACCTTGAAACAATACAGTTCAGTTTTTTTCGCTTTGTCATATCTTTAATTCGGGTATTGATTTAAATGACTCCTCGCGGAATTCCAGATTGATTTCTTTACCAAAAGGGTTTAGAAAAACAACTTTAATATTTTCATTAATTTCCTTATTCCAGGATTCCTTCCTGCTAAAGCCCATAACAGTATTAACTTTTATAGTCTTGTCATCTCCTCCTATTATGGCATGAGCAATCAGGCAGGGCAAACTATCGTTTGAGGAACTTAGTAGTTTGAATTTTGATTCCATGTAAAACCTCAATTCATTGAGAATGTCGCTTGCTGAGTCGGATGTCAATTTTAAACCCGTTGTATCAATGACACATTGAAAATTGAAATAAACCAACTCAGAATAGTTATTTAAAGCCAGATGATATTGCTCACCAAGCTTAGAAACATCTACTACCTCCTTCAATGCGCAAAACTCTTTCGGTTCGTATTGAATACGACAGGTGAGTGGGCCATCTGTCTTAACTATTTTCAATCCGTTTTTTCCTGAATGAATGTAGCTGTTGTATTCATTCACCTTGTCCGATTGCATACGGCAGGCCGTGCATGCCAAAAAAAGAAATAAGATATACCTCATTGTAAAGGAGATTTAAAAACCAACTTCTGACTATTACTTCCGGATTCATTGACAACCATCATATACATCTGACCCTTTTTCAAATCCTTTATTTTGCTTAACTCGATTGATATTTTATTTAATCCATAATCAATTTCAACTTCCGGCATCCCGGACAAACGTTTGTTTGAATTAAGATCGATAATCTGATATTTCAACCATTTTGAATTGGTCCTGTTTTCAAAAGCGAACTTGATAGTGCTTGCATATAGGTAATTGTCGTTATTTATTTCTTTCGTTATTGTCCGGTAACATTCATTATTCTTTTCAGTGGTTTGACGGTCGGCAATTGTAAATACCCAAACTTCTGAGGTAGCCATTATCTTTGATTTGTCGATTGCCATTACTTGCCATGCATACCTATTGTTGTATTTCAATGGTTGTGCATCCGGAGGATAAATGAGTAAATTTTGTTCTGACTGAAACTCTAAATTTGGTGGATTCATTTCTATTGCGACAAGTGGATCCTGACCGTAATATATTTCCGTTACCCTCACCCGATAGGGTATTCCGAATGGAATATTAATACCCTCCCACTGAAGCAGAGGATTTAGTACTTCGATGGAATCATTATTAAATGGAACAACTAATTGAATTGCTCTTATAGTTGCTGCTTCAAACTCTTTGCAAAAACGATTGTTAAAAATATTCTCGCTGCTTTTATAAACACTCACACAGAAACTTAGGCTTGAATAATGAATAAAATTATCCTTCATGAATGC
>JAYURB010000380.1:0-3014 GCA_043756425.1 Bacteroidota bacterium | reverse complement strand
AGAAACTCAGGCTGCTTTCCATGGTTTTGATCCTGATAATGCTATAATTGCACTTAAGCCAAGAGAAGGAGAGTATATTCTCCGTGAAGAGGATATTTTAGAGACTATTCAAAAAGAAAAAGATTCGCTTTGTACGGTAATGCTCGGTGCCGTTAATTATTATACAGGTCAGTATTTTGATTTAAAAAAAATCACAGAAGCAACGCATAAAGTCGGCGCCACCGTTGGTTTTAATCTTGCTCATGCTGCAGGAAATGTTGAAATGAAACTGCACGAATGGAATGTAGATTATGCCTGTTTCTGCAGTTATAAATATTTGAATGCAGGTCCCGGTGGTGTTTCAGGAATTTTTGTGCATGAACGTTTTGCCAACGATGCATCCATTCCTCGTTTAGCAGGATGGTGGGGAAACGATCCTGATACCCGATTTACCATGCCTCGAAATTTTGTTCCTGCTGCCGGAGCCAGAAGCTGGCAGGTCAGCAATGCTCCGGTTTTATCCATGGCTGCCCTTAAAGCTTCATTGGATATTTTCTCCGAAGCAGGTTTCCCAAAAATGAGAGAAAAAAGTATTTTACTTACAGGTTATCTGGAGTTTATCATCGGCGAAATAAATAATAATTTTGAAAAGAAAGGAAAGCCTGCTCCGGTAAAAATAATAACTCCCAAAAATTCAGCACAACGTGGATGCCAGCTTTCTTTTATTATTAATAAAGAAGGAAGAAATCTTCATAAGAAATTGCTGGAAAAAGGTATCATTACCGATTGGCGGGAACCGGATGTCATCCGTGGTGCACCTGTTCCGCTTTATAATACCTTTGAAGATATTTTTGAATTTGGAAAATTACTGGAAGAGACTTTATTTGCCTTACAATCATAACTGCTAAAATGAATAAAGAAGAGTCAAAAAAGATTATAATTCTTGGTGCCGGACTTGTCGGTTCTTTACTGTCTATTTATCTTGCTAAGAGAGGGTATACTGTTCATATTTATGAAAGGCGTGCCGACATGCGAAAGGAAAATATGTCAGCCGGACGCTCCATTAATCTCGCCCTGTCGGATCGTGGCTGGAGAGGACTTAAAGGCGCCGGTATTGAAGAAGAAATCCGAAAGGTTGCAATACCTATGCATGGAAGAGTAATGCACAACATTAAAGGGGAACTTGCTCAACAGCCTTATGGCGAAGTAGGGCAGTCCATTTATGCTACTTCCCGGGGTATTCTCAATTGCGTCATGATGACGGAAGCTGAAAAGCAAGGTGTAACCATAAGTTTCAATGAACGTTGTCTTAATGTTGATCTCGAAAATGCATCAGCCACATTCTCCGATAAAAAAGTTTATGGAAAAGCTATCATAGGAACCGACGGAGCTTTTTCCGTCGCCCGTTTACAATTAATGCTTGCAACCGACCGTTTCGAATATTCCCAGCATTATCTTCAGCACGGTTACAAAGAATTGCTTATTCCGCCCGGCGAGAATAATTCTTTTCTTATGGAAAAAAATGCGCTGCATATCTGGCCACGCGGAGGATACATGCTCATCGCGCTGCCAAATCTTGACGGATCGTTTACCTGCACACTTTTCTTTCCTTTTGAGGGGGATGATTCTTTTGCTTCCATCAAAACAAAAGAGGATTGCACCAATTTCTTTAAGCGCGTTTTCCCTGATGTTGTTCCATTAATGCCTACACTGACAGAAGATTTTTTCAATAATCCAACCGGTTCATTGGTAACCGTCAAATGTTTTCCCTGGTCACACAAAGACAAACTTTGTTTGATTGGTGATGCAGCCCATGCCATTGTGCCTTTCTACGGACAGGGAATGAATTGCGGGTTTGAAGATTGTGTTGTCTTTGATCAACTCCTGGAAAAACATGGCGACAACTGGAATGCATTGTTTGCGGAATTTCAACAAGCACGAAAACCTAATTCAGATGCCATAGCTGAACTTGCATACCTGAATTTTATAGAAATGCGTGATCGCGTAGGAAGTGCGCAATTTCTGCTACAGAAAAAAATTGAAGCCCGTATGCATCAAAAATATCCAAAGCAATGGCTTCCGCTTTATTCCCAAGTTACTTTCAGCGAAATTCCATATTCAGATGCTCTCTCTAATGGCCTCCACCAGGAAGAAATTATGAAAAAAATAATGCTCCTGCCTGACATAGAAAATAAATGGGACAGTGACGATGTTGAAGCAATGATTCTCAAGCATATTTCTATTTAATTACCGGCATTATCTTTAATTCTTGAAAGAAGTTTCAAATACAAATAAAATAATTAGTGCATGGTCGCATGCCTGGTCTTTCATGTCATTCCGTGTACAGGCTATTGCAACCTTGGTGTCAATTTTAACGATACCAATAATTATGAACCGGTTCTTCGATTTTGTCGAATCGCGTCAGGGTGTATTGCTCAATGACTATCTGCTGAATTATATTCCTTCCTACAATGCATCCATGATAGTTTTTTTCTTCTTGTACAGTGGAATTTTTGTTGGCATTTATTATCATTTAATTCATCCTAAAACAATTTTAATCGCCTTTCAGACGTATGTATTGGTTACTTTGCTGCGAGTTTTAACAATTACACTTGTTCCATTGGAGCCTCCTACAGGCTACATTCCATTGAGCGAGCCATTTGTACAATTATTCACTTCCAATGGAAGAATCATATCCAAAGATTTATTTTTTTCAGGCCACATGTCCACAATACTGTCATTGTTCTTTTCATCACACCGGAAATTTGTTCGCACATTCCTGTTTTATTGTTCATGCATGGTTGGAGTAATGGTGCTAATACAGCATGTGCATTATACCATTGATGTTGTAGTGGCCATTCCTATAACCTTCGTAATCTATTTATTTTGTAAAAATGTATTGGGGGGCCGGACATTTTATTCTTCAAACGGTAATGATGTGTGAAATTTAAGAAAAAATTTATTTTACTATATTTTTCGAAAAATTGAAATTTACAAAATCTTAAATTTGGGATACTAATATATTCTTGGATTAC
>JAYURB010000379.1:0-3015 GCA_043756425.1 Bacteroidota bacterium | reverse complement strand
TGAAATCCTGTAATTGCTGAAATTGCATCACCCGTATGGTAAGAAAAGCCAATCCACCAAAAGTTTTTTACAATTCCCTGCAAAGATATCTCTACCTGTAACGGGGCTCCATAGACCTCCTTTATCATAAATGAAGGCTTAATTTTAAAATCATTGCTTATGCCTTTTACATAGCCTGCCGTCAGATAAAAATGCCAGTTTTTCGGAGAAGCAGAATTTTTTACAACCGAAGATCCATCTGAAATAATTGAGTTTTTGATCATACGAGGAATGGATAAACCAACAAAATATTTTCTGCTGTAGTAATACATTCCAAAACCTGCATTGGGCGCAATAACATTAGCATTGTTTGCGGAAAAATTGATATCGTTTTGGTCTCTCAGAAGCAGTTCATTGTAATTTTCCCTGATATTTACCAGGCTTCCTAAAATTCCAAAGGAAAGTTTGTCCTTTCGGTTTATTTTAATCTGATAAGCATAACTTCCGTTGAATTTCAATTGATGTGTAATTCCTATTTCTTCATTTAAAGCTGATATTCCCAATCCCCATCCTTCTTTTATTGGCGAGTGAATTGAAAATGTTTGTGTTTTTGGCGCACCATCAAAACCGACCCACTGATTCCTGTAAGCAAGTGTAATTGCTGTATATTCTCTTGTTCCTGTATAGGCAGGATTAATAAACATTTCATTATTCATGTACTGGGTAAACTTCTGATCGAATTGAGCATTCGATTTTAAGCATAACATTAACAGGAAGATCAGAAGAAGGCCTTTCTTCCCGGTTCTAGTTAAAATTGCTTTATTTGTTTTCATTTTTTTTGTGATTTAATCACAGACCCATTTTTCAATATGTTATTTATTCCTTATTTCTATAAATCCTGTTTTAACCTGAAGATCTTCACCTAATTCAATAATGTAATAATAGGTGCCGTCCGGTAAGGCTTCTCCGGCAAGCCTTCCTTTTTTAGTACACTTGCCTTGCCAATCGTTTTGGTATGGTCGTGCTTCGAATACAATGTTTCCCCATCGGTTGAATATGCTTATATGGTTTCCGGGATAATTTTGTAATCCGTTAATTACCCATGTGTCATTTGGTCCGTCATCGCCCGGAGAAATTCCTGTTGGGATTTCCAGAATGTCGTCACAGTTTGTAACAACAGTTATTGAACTTGTTGTCGCGCAAAGTAAAGAATCTGTAACGGTAACTGTATAGGTAGTGGTTGTTCCCGGAAGTGCCACCGGGTTGGCTATATTGGCAAAATTTAGTCCTGTCAGAGGGGTCCATAAATAGTTTGCTCCACCACTTGCATTCAGTTGTGTTCCGTTTTTACAATCGTATGGTGTTGATGTAACGGTAACAATAGGTAAAGGGTGAACAGTTATTGTAAGCGGACTTACACTTGAACAATTTCCAATGGCTCCGGTTAATAGGTAGTTTGTGGTATTAGTAGGTGAGGCAACAGGGTTTGCAATATTCGGATCGTCAAGTCCTGAAGCGGGAGCCCAGAAATAAGTTGTGGCACCTGAAGCATTCAGTTGAGTCGATGATCCTTCACAAATATCTATAGTACCGCTTACTGAAATAATAGGTATTGCGTTTGCATTAATAGCTATGGTGTCTGAAATGTATATACCACAGGAATTATTTATCGTAACACTGTATTGTCCTGTCTGTGTCGCTTGATAGGCAATTGAAGTGGCTGCAGGAATTGGATTTCCGTTAAAATTCCATTGAAAGCTTCCTGAGGAAATCGAAGCATTTAAAGTTGCCTGACCTCCTGCACAGAATGATGTAGAATCTGTAGTGTTTACTGTAAATCCAGAAACGTCATTTATTGTAAACGTTGCACTGTCTGTACATCCTTTGTTGTCTATTAAAGTTAAGGTGTAATTTCCTCCCACATCGCTAATGTCCTGCGTAGATTGGCCATTACTCCACGAATATGTATAGCCCGGTGATCCTCCGGAAATTGTTGCATCAATAGAACCAAGACCTGATAGTAAACAATTTGCCGGATTTGTTAGTGCGTTAATAGTTATGGGTGATGAAGGTTGATTTATCGTGGCCGTAAGAGAATCTGTACAGCCATTATTATCAACTACGATAAGCGTATAAGTTGCCGCAGGAACTAATAGTAGGTCTTTGGTACTTATTCCGTTATTCCATTGATACGAATAGGATAATGTTCCACCGCTTACTGATACAGAGATGCTTCCTGTACTGTCGCCGAAACAATTAATATCAGATGTAGTGCCTGAAAGCGCCAGAGCAGCAGCAGGCTGATTAACGGTTGCTGAATCATCGAGGGAGCATCCAAGTGAATCTGTAATGGTAACCGAATACAATCCTTGCGGAATGTTTGTTAAGTTTTGCGAATTGGAAATATTAGCCATGCCTTTTTTCCATTGATACGTGAATGGACCGTCTCCTAAGGGGTTTAGTGTTATTGATCCTGTACTGTCTCCATAACACAACACTTCCGTGGCTAATATACTTGTGCTAAATATTCCATGAACATCAATATATATTACTGCAGTGGAACATAACGGTAAAGCTGTACTGTCGCATATTGTATAAGTTATCGAATCCTGTCCAATGTATATAGGATTCGGAACATACGTAATTGTTTTATTGTTAAGCGTGGCTATTCCATGTGTAGGCTGAATTATGGAAGTGATATTGATTGTATCTCCGTCGATGTCATAATCGTTTACACAGGGATTAATTAGTATTGATCCCTTAGCACAAACATTTGCTGAATCGTTTACAGCTACAGGCGAATTATTTACAGACTGTATTGTTATTATTATTGTGTCGTTTCTGCAAATTTTTGGTAAAGGAGTGCCTCCGTCACAAATCGTAAATATGATAGTATCGATACCATTAAAATATGGGTTAGGAGTATACGTGTAATTGCCTAATGAATCCATTGAAATGCTTCCGTGCAATGGTCCGTATAGTGGAGTATTATCAACAGTAAGATTTGTCGTATCAGGATCAAAATCACCTGCATTA
>JAYURB010000378.1:0-3016 GCA_043756425.1 Bacteroidota bacterium | reverse complement strand
GAAAGAAATTTTCCGGCAAGGATTTTATTTCAATTGCAACTGTACGTCCCGAAACAATATTAGGTGATACTGGAGTTTGTGTTCATCCCAACGATGAGAGGTATAAAAATTTCAAAGGAAAATTTGCTGTCATTCCAATGGTTAATCGTCCTGTTCCCATTGTATTTGACGACTATATAGAAATGGAATTCGGTACGGGTGCACTTAAAGTAACACCGGCACACGATATTAATGACTACAACCTTGGAGTTAAACACGGACTTGAAGTTATTGACACTTTAAACGACGATGGGACAATGAGCCCCTCAGCAGGTTTCTATATTGGCGAAGACCGTTTTGTCGTTCGCAAAAAAATCATTAAAGATCTTGAAGCCTCAGGAAATGTTTTCAAGATCGAAGATTATAAAAACAAAGTTGGTTATTCGGAGCGAACAGATGCTGTAATCGAGCCAAGACTATCCATGCAGTGGTTCTTGAAGATGGATACCATTAGCAAACCTGCTCTTGATAATGTATTGAATGGAAATATTAAAATCATTCCTGAAAAATTTATAAATACCTATAAACACTGGATGGAGAATGTTCATGACTGGTGCATTTCTCGTCAGTTGTGGTGGGGACAACAAATTCCTGCATGGTATGATCCTAAAGGTCGATTTGTTGTAGCTAAAACTTCTCCGGAAGCTTTTGTGCTTTTTAAAAAGCAATTTATTGATTTCAATTTTTCGGAAAATCAATTGAAGCAGGACGAAGATGTACTTGACACCTGGTTTAGTTCCTGGTTATGGCCCATCAGCGTTTTCGATGGTTTCAAAAACCCCGGCAACAAGGATATCAAGTATTATTATCCAACCAACGACTTAGTTACTGCACCTGAGATTTTATTTTTCTGGGTAGCGCGTATGGTATTGGCAGGTTATGAGTACATGCAAGAAAAGCCATTCTCTAATGTTTACCTTACAGGAATTGTACGCGATAAACAAGGTAGGAAGATGTCAAAGTCCCTTGGCAATTCACCCGATCCACTTGACCTGATTACTAAATACAGCGCCGATGGTGTTCGGGTTGGAATGCTCCTCGCATCTCCCGCAGGAAATGATTTATTGTTTGATGAATCGCTGTGCGAACAGGGAAGAAACTTTGCCAATAAAATATGGAATGCTTTCCGGCTTATTAAAGGATGGACGGCGAATGGTCAAAAGCAAAGCAACAGCGACAAGATTTCCATTGAATGGTTTAGAGCGCGTTTCAATGAGCAGCTTGAAATTATTAACGATCATTATTTAAAATACCGAATGAGTGATGCTTTAATGGGATCCTACAAGCTTATCTGGGATGATTTCTGTTCCTGGTATCTTGAAATGATCAAACCTGAATTTATAGATGGAAATGCTGCACCGGTTTGTAAAGAAACTATGGAAGCAACGATTAATTTTTTTGAAGAAATATTGAAAGTTATTCATCCCTGGATGCCTTTTATTTCAGAAGAACTCTGGCATTTACTTAAAGAAAGAAAAGCAGGTGAGTGTCTTATAGTTACTCCATGGCCTGTCTATTCTTCACCGAATAAAAAACTGTTGTCCGGTTTTGAAATTGCTTCTGAAATTGTTCAGCAGGTTCGAAATACCCGGCAGCAAAAAAATATTTCTCCAAAGGATCCTTTGCAATTATTTGTTAAAAAGGATTCATCATTCGACAGCCGTTTCAACGATACCATCGTCCGGCTTTCCAATTTAAGTCGTTTTGAAAATGCAGAAGAGAAACCGGCTAATGCTATTTCAATACTTGTAAAGCAATTTGAATTTTATCTTCCTTTAACGGGAGCAATTGATACAGAAGCAGAGAAAGATCGATTAAAGAAGGAACTTGAATACAACAAAGGATTCTTGAAATCTGTTCAATCAAAATTAGCCAACGACCGTTTTGTTTCCAATGCAAAGCCGGAAGTTTTAGAGAACGAAAAAAAGAAACAAACCGATGCTGAAGCTAAGATTAAGTCTATTGAAGAGCAGATTGCATCACTGAATTGAGAATTAAACAGTGAGATTGCCACTAATGCATTTACAATAAATTTTATTTCTGAATTTGTGGCAATTTATTTTTAAGAAATTATTGGAAGCGAAACGATAATCTCCATAAATTTTCCATACTCCGTCACTGCTTCAATTCTTCCCAGATGACCAGTTGTTATTATATCATAGCTCATGGATAAACCAAGCCCTGTTCCTTCACCGGTGGGTTTGGTCGTGAAAAATGGTTGAAAAATTTTATCGATTAAATTAACAGGAATTCCCATTCCATTATCCCATACTTTAATTAATAAAACAAAATTATCGTAATCGGTACTGATTTTTACTTCAGGGGAATACACAACATTTTCATGCTTTGATTTAACTATTTTTTCATTGACTGAATAAAATGAATTATTTAAAAGATTGATCAATACTCTTCCTAGGTCCTGAGAGTGGCCCAATACTTTCGGCATAGAAGGATTAAATTCCGTAGATAATTTACAGGTGAAGTTTACATATTTTGCTAACATGCTATTATATGCAAGTGTGAAATTTTCCTTGCACAATACATTTATGTCAATGTTAGCTTTTCCTTTTTCAGATTTTCTGCTGTGAATGAGCATGTTTTTAATAATGCCATCTGCCCGTTTACCGTGATGATAAATTTTATCTAAATTTATTTTTAGCTCATTTAAAATTTCTGATTTTTCTTTTTCACTGCTACATTTATTTATATCTTCAAGAAGAATTATTGAACTTTCGGAAAAATTATTTACAAAGTTTAACGGATTTTGAATTTCATGAGCAATTCCAGAAGTAAGCTGACCCAGCGATGCCATCCTTTCATTATGGATCATTTGTTGCTGGGTCATTTTAAGTTCAGCATGAACAAAAGCGTTTTCCAATGCAACGGAAAGATAGGGTAGTAGGGACCGAAGCATATCAGCCTGCTTTTCATTATAAGCATCGGGGCGATAGCTCATAACAGTTAGCGTTCCTATTTC
>JAYURB010000377.1:0-3017 GCA_043756425.1 Bacteroidota bacterium | reverse complement strand
GATGACGACTCATTTTTTTAACTAGTGTGGTGATAATGCCGCCTTCGGCGGCATTATCACTACACTAAAATCAACAACTATTTCGTCATCCAGAGGACCTTTTAGGAAATTAGTACAAATACTAAATTAAATTTTGTTCATCATTTTACTTCAATGAACTACAAATTAATCGGAAAACCTTTGCTTATTAAAATTGCAACGATCCTCTCAAGTCAAAATTCAACTTGAAAATTATTGCTCAATTACATTCAAAAAAAAAAATCCTACCCAATTCTCTAATTCTTCACAATATTCATTTCTCGAATCAACCTTTCCGCCTCACCATATTTATCAATTATAAAAAGTACATAACGAATATCCACACAAACATTTCTTGAATAATCATCTATATAATCATAATCGCTTGAAATTCCTTCCCAGATTCGGTCAAAATTGACACCAATCAATTCACCTTTTGCATTGAGACACGGACTGCCGGAATTTCCTCCGGTTGTATGAGTAGAAGCAATAAATGCAACGGGCAGGACTTCGTTTTTTCCATACACACCGAAATCCTTGTTACGGATCAATGTTTCTAAACGGTTCGGAATGGCGTAATCCGTTTCTCCGGTCATCGACTTCTCTAAAATTCCTGTAGCTGTAGTAAAATAACTATAATCAACTCCGTCACGAGGCTTCATAGCTGCTACTTTTCCAAAGGAAACTCTTAAAGTACCGTTTGCATCGGGGAATAATTTATTTTTTGAATCAAGCCTGAGCAAATCATTCATCCATCTTCTTTGAATATCATTCAATTCGCGATTGAACCTTGAAAGTTGTGAAGTGATATCAGACTGGATAGCTGCAAAATCAATGTTTAATTGATAAAAAGGATCTTTACTGATTTTGGAAACATCTTTCCTTTTGAACTTACGCAGCAAAGCGATAGTTTTTGAAGAATCCGTTACGAAAGATTTTTCATAGAACATATCCATGAATTCATTCAATCGTTCACGGCTTCTGCCTGCCTCATTAAACCTTTGAGGAAGAAATTTTCTGTCGAGTTTATTATTCGCCAGTGTAAAAATCGATTGGCAAAGTTTTTTATCGACTGACGGGTTGATAGCTTTATAAAATCCTCTCATCGCCTTAAGCAATTTATCTGCTTCAACTCTAATAAGAGAATCACTGCTCATTTCATCTTTACATAGCTTTATGAAAGGCTTAAAACTATTCCATACGTTCAGGTAATCCATTCCGGAAAAAGCTTCGGCATAAAAATCGTTGGCATAATTAAGTTCTCTGGCTTTTCTGTTTGTCAGTCTGTATTCATCGACAATTCCTGTATCTGAAATTAATTCTGCTTTAGTTTTTAATTTTTCAAGTATACCTTTTTCATATCGCTCTTTTTTCTCTAATATATCAAACCTCTTAAAACAAATCTGTTCTCCCTTCCATTTTTTATAAGAGTTTTCCAGCGTTGAAAATTTAGAAGCATATTGCAATTTCACAGTATCATTTTTTGCCATTTCCACTCTCAGTACATTAAGTCTTTCTTCCCGGATAGCAATTCGGTTTGGATTTGTTTGCATTTCTATTAATTCCAATCCGGGCGAAAGCAGGTATTCATTGGTACGGCCCGGAAAACCATATACAAATACATAATCATTTTCTTTAACTCCCTTAATACTGATTTTTAAAGATTGAACGGGTACATAAGGAACATTTTCAGCAGAAAATGTTGCCGGTAAATTATCCTTGTCGGCGTAAATGCGGAATAAAGAAAAATCTCCTGTATGTCGCGGCCATATCCAATTATCCGTTTCACCGCCAAATTTTCCTATGTCCTGCGGCGGGGCTCCAACTAAACGAATGTCAGTGAATACTTCCGTATTAAATAAATAATATTTATTTCCAAAATAAAATGCTCTGACAATTCCTTTTCGATTTGCAGGAATTGATTTTTCTATACTATCCGAACGACTACGAATAAGAGCAATTCTACTCTCTTCATTTAATGTATCATCGATATCTTTCAGTATGAATATCGTTACATCGGTAATTTCTCTGATAAAAGTTACCGTAAGTCCGGGACAGGGAATTTCATCTTCAAAATCATTTGCCCAAAATCCATTTTTCAAATAATTTTTCTCTATAGTACTTAACGACTGAATCTGTGAAAAACCACAATGATGATTGGTTATTAAAAGTCCTTTTGTAGAAACAATTTCTCCCGTACAGCCACCGCCAAATTGTACAATGGCATCTTTCAAACTGGAATGGTTGATGCTGTAAATATCATCAGCACTCAATTTCATTCCCATGGATTTCATTTCCTTTTCATTGAGCTCTTTTAGAAGCTGAGGCATCCACATGCCTTCTCTTCCAAAAACCACTGTCGATAATACCAAGAAAAATGTAACTAGGCCTTTCTGTTTAGAAAAACAATCTTTTAGAAAAGGTTTAATTAAATTAAAAACCTGTTTTATCATATTTATTTTCTTGCTCAAGAATTATTATTTTCTGCTTTATTGCAATTTACTTCATACTAATTTGAGAAACAAGAAAAGTAAATAATATTTCTCAAAATTATTATACACTCATATTTGTTTCAATTAACTGAAAATAGTACGTTTGATATACATTAGATATTATTTACCCATAAATATGCAATAATCCCTTTTAATCTCCCCACCATGAAAAACACAACTTTACTCCTTGCCTTTCTTCTTTTAATGGTATACCCGGCACTTTCGTTACCAATAAATATTACTATTTCTCATGCACCGGTTACCGCCTGTGCTAATGACACTTTTCAATTTGCTTTTCAATTTGTTACTCCTATAACGGGGCCTCTGATAATGACTGTATTTTTACAACAGTACGAGGAAATGAAATCCTTAAATCCGGCTATGAATAATCTTTCTAACCGTCGCGATTCTGCAACATTTATTTTAGGACAAAATTTAAGTGGCACAGATACTTTTAAATTTATTTTTAAAGTCGGTTGCAATGCAATTCCAATCAACACTAACTCA
>JAYURB010000376.1:0-3033 GCA_043756425.1 Bacteroidota bacterium | reverse complement strand
GCACTATCCGGTTTTTGCATTGCTCTATATACATCAGCACATTCATCATAAAATGAATAATCCTTAATAGTAAATTTAGCGTTAGAAAAATATTTTGCCGCTTCTGAATAATTTTGTTTTGCCTTTTCAATTCTGCCCATTCCTGCCAGGCCAAAAGCATAGTGAGGGCGATGGTATAATGAAAGCTGGTATTGCTCCGACGCTTCTTCATACTGCCCAATCATTTCATATAAATGTCCTATGTAAACACGAGCCCATTCTGTCTGCTCCATGCCGGGAATTCCTGATTGAACTGCCATTTTCATGGCCTCAATGGCTCCTTTATAGTCACCCATGATCTCACGTAAATAAGATATACGTGAATAAGAACGAATATCGGGACGCATTGAAATCATTTGATCGGCACTCTTTATTGCTTCTTTGTAATTACCAAGTTCAACATGAGCATCTGTTAGAACTCCATATCCGTAAGCACTGTGTGAATTTTCTTTTATAATTTGATTCCCAATTATTAAAGCTTCCGTAAAGTGATGCTGAGAAAGCAAGATGGTCGCTTTTGCACACAATGCTTCATAATCATTGGGTTTCTTCTCCAAAATTTCATCAATTAATTGTGAAGCCGCTTTGTCGTAATATCCATGATTTCCCGTTTCACGCGATTCCTGAATGTAAGCAAAGGCCAATTGCATTTTTGATTTAATGTTATCCGGATTACTTCTTAAATCAGAAAGTAATTTTTGAATCGCTGCTTTTGAATTTAACCATTCGGAAGTGCTATTGATGGTTCCGGTCCGCTCAATCAGAGTTAATTCGGTCTTTGGCTTTTCTCTTTTTACAAGAAATAAAACAAAAAAAGTAAAAACAATTGCAAAGGAAATGTATACGTATTTGGGCTTCATGGAAGTATTACTTTATAAAAACTACAGAGATGTGAAGAATAAAATCAGCTCTTCACACCTCTATAGTTTTAATTCTTATTTATTAACCACTAATTTAATCGACTGAACGGTTTGATTGTCATTCGCTAAAACAGCATAGTACACTCCGCTACCAAAACGTGTAAGATCTACAGGAATATCATACAAGCCTTTATCTTTCATTGTATTTAAAGGAACAGCGATTATTTTGCTGTTGCCATCGTAGATAGAAAGTTTAACATTTGCTCTGTTCGCTACACGAATACGAATAGTATTCTGAGTGCTTGCAGGATTTGGAAATGCTTCCATCATTATTTCAGGAGCGCCAATGTTTAAACCGCCATTAGGTTTTATTGACAATACAATTGAACCTCCGGCACACAGCCCATAACCACTCCACGGAGCCTGAACATATGGAAATGATGAATTGAAAGTTGTGTCATTTGCTTCAACTCCTGTTGTATATCCTAAAACACCAAGTAAATTAGGTGTAACAGGACTTTGACCAATTACATAATCATCGTAGAACAAACCAACTGCTGCAAGAGCTGCTCCAGCCACTGCTTGTAATTCGATACGGGTTACATCATCTTCCAGACGACGGCCATTTGGAAAGCCATCCATGTTTGGAATAAATTCAAGTGTAGTTGTTGTATTATACATTGGGTCTGTTAAACCGGAAACTGCTGCAGCAATAATTCCTTCAGAACTAAATGCAGGACTGTTACGAGGTGTTACAGGCACAGCCATATTGAGGCGGAGCATATCCCCAAACGTTGGAAGAAAATTATTGATGAATGGTTTGCCGGCAGATAATGGATTACCTGCAGTTTTACCTGTAGCTAACTGATAAGGAGCTAAATTAGGAACACCGGTATAAAATATAGGTAATAAATCAACGGAACGCGGTTGATTAGGACGTAATAAATATTTTCCGAATATAGCTGTGTCCAAAGCTGTTCCTGTGGTGGCTGCATTTCCATACAATACATACAAGCCATCGTTACCATTACCAAAATCAACATTACCAAGTACTGTTGCAGATGCACGCTGAATTCTTAATGCACTTAATGCAGGTACTGCAGCACCAAATAAACTGTTATCCATATATAATCCCAATTCAGGATTACAGAATAAGCTGTCGAAATATGCTCCATCCTGATAAGGAGTTAATGAATTCCAAAAATCTTTCTGTCCGATAGGAATAACAACTTCATTTGTCAATGGCATACCCAGACGAGAAACCTGAACCCAGTTTCCGCTGTGCGTCTCTGTACCGTTACCATTGATGGTACGAATTTGCTGACGGGAAGCTGAAGCCCATACTCCAATTACGAAATCAGGATCAAGAATGTTTGCTGCCTGAGCAACACTTAACCCTGTTTTCTGCAAAGAAGCAATTGGTACTTTAATACAAATTGCATGTGTGTTTTTACATCTCAAACCATCTCTTGGAGCGTCAACTCCTGAACCTCCTGCGCGTGTTTGACCGAGATCAAATACTCCACCAAGGTCTACGAAGAAAGGATCGTCAACAGGTCCGCAAAAAATTGTTTCGCCTGAAGTTGCAGTTGCAACAGCATTGCTCATCAGTGACGAATACGAGGTGTTTAACCCAACAGGTCCGTCAATAGAACGCGGTCCGATATTATTCGGAGGAACGACGCCATTACTTACGATTGTAGTAAAAGAAACTCCACCGTCAGAACTCTTTTCGCACGTATACGTGGTTTTCAAATTTTGCTTTCCCAAACGAATATTGAAGAATGTTGTTGAGTCTTCATTCATCTGAGAAAATGTGAAACGATAAATAAACTTGTCTTCTGTTGCAGATGAACCATTATTCACATGTACTTCATAACGCACATTCGGGCCAAAAGAATAATAGTTTGGGCCTCCCTGAGGCAGTTCTGTTGGAACATAACAGGAAATGATCGTTACAGAATTGGTGTCATCCGGACTACGGAATGCATACAGATCCGTGTTATCGGCCAATGGATCGTTTGCAATAAGCGGCGCTTCGCGATGACTCGAGGCATCCAGAAAAGAATTGGAAATCATAATTGCAGAAGTCACTACAGCGACTACAGCAAGCGAAATCCACAATGATTTTTTA
>JAYURB010000375.1:0-7151 GCA_043756425.1 Bacteroidota bacterium | reverse complement strand
AACGATTCTCTGGTGCGAAAAAATTCATACAATCAGAATTCTGTAAACTATGCTGATCATGTTAATTGGTTTAGCAAGAAATTATCAAGCAACAATTGTTTTTTTTATTTATTTTTTAATCTTGAAAATATTCCTGTAGGACAGGTAAGGATAGAGAATGTATCTGAGAAAACCATCATTGGCATTTCCATTGATAAAAATTTCAGAGGTAAATCGTATGGAGTGGAAATGTTGAAATTGGCTACAAGCGATTATCTGCGAAGAAATCCCGGCTCAACTATTTTGGCTTACATTAAGGAGGAGAATTTAGCCTCGAAATCTATATTCTCAAAAGCAGGTTTTATGGGAGAAGAGTTTGTAATTGAACAAGGTTTTAAAAGTCATAAATTGTATAAAAATTGACGAATGATTAAGGATATTGTAATAGCCCATCATACTATAGGCATCAATCAAAAGCCTTTTATTATTGCTGAAATGAGCGGCAATCATAACCAGTCTCTTGACAGGGCTTTGCAGATGGTTGATGCTGCTGCTCATGCAGGTGCTCATGCATTAAAATTGCAAACGTATACTGCTGAGACCATCACTATGAAAGGGGCTTATACCATTGATGATAAAAATTCATTATGGAATGGAAAGGAATTGTTTGATCTATATTCTTCCGCTTATACTCCGTGGGATTGGCATAGACCAATCTTTCAAAGAGCAAAAGAAAATGGATTGGTTGCTTTCAGTTCTCCTTTTGATGAATCTGCTGTTGATTTTTTAGAAACACTGAATGTACCTGCTTATAAAATTGCTTCTTTTGAAAATACCCATCATCCTTTGCTAAAGAAAGTAGCGGCATCCGGTAAACCTGTAATTATGTCAACAGGTGTTGCTACAATTCAGGACATAGCAGAAAGTGTTAATGTACTTCGAAACGCAGGATGTAACAATATTGTTTTACTTAAATGCACCAGTACTTATCCGGCATCTCCTGAAAATTCCAATCTTTTAACAATTCCCCATTTATCTCAATTGCATAATTGTATTGTGGGAATTTCTGATCATACTATGGGAGTTGGTGCTTCTGTTGCCGCTGTTGCTTTGGGCGCAAGGGTAATTGAAAAGCATTTTACTTTGAAACGTTCCGATGGGGGAGTGGATAGTGCTTTTTCATTGGAGCCCGATGAATTGAAGTCACTTGTACTGGAATCGGAACGCGCTTTCCTTGCTCTTGGAAATGTACAATATGGTATTCAACCATCAGAAGAAAAAAGCCTAGTATTCAAAAGATCAATTTATATTTCCAATGATATGAAGGCAGGTGATTTAATTAGCTTGGATAATATTAGAATAATTCGTCCGGGTTATGGATTGGAACCAAAATATTTCACTGTTCTTTTGGGAAAAAAAGTAAATAAAGATATAAAAAGGGGAAACCCCTTTACCTGGGATTTATTGGGATAAAATTCCATTCGCATATAGATTCTCAAGTGAGTTAGAATTGAAAAACAGAAATGAAAGAGTATTATCAATTGAATGGTTTTTCTTTGCCCGGATTTCTTTCCCATCCATTTAATGCAGCTTATGGCGACAATTATGTCGCTGCATTGTATTGTGGGTTTGACGAAATTCCCAAACCTGTAAATGGCGAATGGCAGCATGGATGGATTGGCGCTGAAAGAAATATTAATCCTGAATTTGTTATTGGTAGCGACGGTCTCTCCTGTACAAGAAAATACAAAAGTTATTTAGTTGCCAGGAATGATCAGTCTGTATATTTAAGAGAACACGGTTTTAAACACGTATCTTCCATTGGATTGCCGATTATATATACTGAAAAACCAATTGTAGAAAGAAAACAGGGAAGCTTATTGGTTATGCCTGTACATTCACTTTCTGATACAGAAGAAAGCTGGAACGATGAAGAATACGCTTTATACATTGAAAGTATTTCTCATCACTTTTCAGAAATTATATTATGCGTGCATAAATCATGTTTAAATAAAAACAATTGGATTGGTGCTTTTAGCAAAAGGAATATAAAGTTCGTTTTGGGTGCCGATCCTGATGATTGTAATACTTATAATAGACTTGCAGTTCTTTTTAGTCGTTTTGAATATGTAACATCAAACGACATGGGTTCACATTTGACTTATGCCGCCTTTTTTGGCGCCAAGCCATCCATTGCCGGACCTCGACCACGCTTCGAAAGAAAGGACTTTGAAAAAACACTGTTTTATTCTAATGCGCCTGACGTTCTTGATATCGTTGAAAAATGGTATAAGGAAGAATTTTATAAAAAGACTTATCCATTTTTTTATAAAACTCCACATCAGGCCGAGCAAATTGTATCATGGGCTGAATTTCAATTAGGTTTGTCTGAAAAGAAGAATCCGCGTCAGCTAAGAAATATTCTGGGTTGGACTGTTATAGAAAGAGTTTTTTTTAAAGTAATTCAACCGCTCATCCACAAATAAATTCATGAAAGCATCCATTATTGTACCTACCTATAATCGTTCTGATCAGCTTTTCAGGACACTTATGAGTTTGGTTGAATTGGATTTTGACAACAAAGCATTTGAAGTTATTGTTGTGGATAATGGGTCGACTGACAAAACTAATGAAGTTGTTTTCGATTTTATAAAGGCTAATCCGCAGTATTCAATTCGCTATTTTTATGATGATGTTCCCGGCTTATTGACCGGTAGACATAGAGGAGCAAGAGAATCTCTAAGTGAAATTTTGGTTTTTATTGACGATGATGTACATGTAGATAAAGGATGGTTAACTGCCATTTGTAATAGTTTTGATAATAATGCTAATGTTCATTTGGTTGGAGGAAAATGTTTACCGCTTTACGAAACAGAGCCACCCAAATGGCTGAATTATTTTTGGAATTTTCTTCCTGATGGCAGTAAAATGTTAGTCGATTTAAGTTTATGCGATTATGGAGAAATTGAAAAAGTGATATCGCCACTCTGGATTTGGGGTCTTAATTTTTCAATTAGAAAAAAAACACTTTATGAATGCGGCGGATTTCATCCCGACTCTATTCCAAATAAATGGCAGCAATTTCAAGGGGATGGTGAGACAGGTTTATCCATAAAAATTCAAGAAATGGGATATAAAGCTATGTATAATCCCAAAGCCATTGTCCTTCACGAAGTTCCAACAGAGCGGATGTCATTTGCTTATTTTGACAAAAGAAAATTTTATCAGGGTGTTTGCAACTCATACACTGAAATACGGCTTAATAAAGGCGTTTTCGATTCAAAAATAAACTATATTTTTACCAAAATCTTAAAACCTGCTGCCGGAAAAATTATCAGATTCTTTACAAAGAAATCGAATACTAAGAATAGCAATAAATTGACGAATCAGGAAGAACTGGAAAAGGAAATGCTCATGCTTCGTTTTAAGAAAAAGGAAAATGAAGGTTACCGTTTTCACCAAAAAGCTGCAAAAGAATCAAGAGTTGTACTTGAATGGATATTGAAAGAAAATTATTTTGACTACAAATTACCTGAATAACAATGATTGAAAGAATAACTCAGGGAGATCATCTCCTGGCCATCATAATTCGTAGTACTTTCCACCAGGAAGGAATTGCATTTTTTACCGAAAGCAATTTTTCTCAACAATTAGGTTACATGAATCGCCCAAAAGGTTATGTCATAGAACCTCACAGGCATAATCTTGTATTAAGAGAAGTTGTGCATACTCAGGAAGTATTGTTGATTAAATCAGGAAAGGTGCGCGTTGATTTTTATGACGACGATCAAAATTATCTGGAAAGTAAAATACTGAATATGGGTGATGTTATTTTGCTTGCTTATGGTGGACATGGTTTTGAAATGCTTGAACCCAGCGAAATGATTGAAGTAAAGCAGGGTCCCTATGTCAGCGACAGAGATAAAGTTCGGTTTGTGCCTGCTCCTTCAGCAGAAATTAAAGTTAAATAATTATGTCCTCTAATTTTAATTTATATTCTAAATACTATAATCTGTTATACGCTGATAAAGATTATCAGGGTGAAACTTCGTATATTAAAAAACTTCTGCAAAAATATTTCCCTATAGCAAAAAGTATATTAGAATTTGGTTCAGGCACAGGGGTACATGGATTAAAATTAGTCAGTGACGGTTATAATGTTTTTGGTTTGGAGCGAAGTGAATCCATGGTTGCTGAAGCAAAGTCAAAGGGCTTTTCATGTCAGGTTTCTGATATTAGCAATTTCGATCTTAATAAAAAATTTGATGCCGTTATTTCTCTCTTCCATGTAATCAGTTATCTCACAAACAACAACGATTTGTTGAATTGCTTTCGCAATGCTCATTTGCACCTGAATGAAAACGGAGTCTTTATTTTTGATATATGGTATTCTCCTGCTGTTTATCATCTCAAAGCTGTTCCAAGAATAAAGCGTATGCAAGACAAGGACATTTCTGTTATTCGTTTTGCTGATCCTGAAATTAATATCAATGCAAATATGATTGACGTAAAGTTTACGGTATTGGCGAAAGATTTACATACCAATGAGCTTAATGAATTTACGGAAAGCCACCCTATGCGCCATTTTAGTATTCCGGAAATAGGTTTGCTGGCTGAATGCACCGGTTTTGAAATTGAAAAGGCGGAAGAGTTTTTAAGCGGTAATGATCCCGGCGAAAATACCTGGGGCGTTTGTTTTATTCTTAAGAAAAAGTGATTTATGGGAATTCCTGTTAATACTCCATCGCTGAATGGCAATGAAAAGAAGTATCTTATTGAATGTATTGAATCCGGATGGATTTCTTCTGAAGGACCTTTTGTAACAGAGTTTGAGAAAAAGTTTTCACATTATATTGGCAGGAGAACGGGAATTGCAGTAGCGAATGGTTCTGCTGCGCTTGATATTGCTGTTCGTTCCGTGGGAATTACCTCCGGTGATGAAGTGCTAATGCCGACCTTTACCATTATTTCACCCGCAGCTTCAATTGTTGCTTGCGGAGCAAAACCTATTTTAGTTGACAGCGACCCGGTTACATGGAATATGAACGTCGTCGACTTGGAAAAGAAGATTACTAATAAAACCAAGGCCATCGTTGTCGTTCATATTTATGGTTTGCCTGTTGATATGGATCCGGTTCTTGAATTGGCTCGTAAATATAAGTTGAAGGTAATTGAAGATGCAGCTGAAATGCATGGCCAGACGTATAAGGGAAAAAAGTGCGGGACTTTCGGTGATGCAAGTGTTTTTAGTTTTTATCCGAATAAACACATTACTACAGGAGAAGGCGGGATGATTCTGGCGGATGATGAAGCAATAGAAGAAAAATGCCGTTACTATCGTAATCTCTGTTTTGAACCTAAAAGAAGATTTGTTCATAAAGAATTGGGTTGGAATTACAGGATAACAAACCTTCAGGCTGCTCTAGGTCTTGCTCAATTAGAGCAGTTGGAAATATTTATTAAAAGAAAAAGAGAAATCGGTCGCCTGTATGCTTCTCTTTTGAAAGATCTGCCGGGAATGCAACAGCCGCTTTCATCAACAACTTATGCTGAAAATATTTATTGGGTTTACGGTTTGGTAGTTCTGGAAAAATCGAAAAAAACTATCGATGACATTATCGGTGGTTTAACAAAAAAACAAATTGGCACCCGTCCATTCTTTTGGTGTATGCACGAGCAGCCGGTTTTTTTAGATAAGGGCTGGTATAAAAATGAAAATTATCCAAATGCTGAGTACATGGCCAGAAATGGATTCTATCTTCCAAGCGGCTTAGGATTGAAGGATGAAGAAATTAAGTTCGTTGCTGATTCTTTACTTGAAATTGTTGCATAAATTCTTTACGTACGTATAAACGGTATTTATACTGTTTATTTAATTTATTTAAGTGAATAACAAAATAAAAATTGGTGTTTGGATTTTGTCAGAGTATAAACCTCAGGCCGGGGGAGGATTCTCTTTATACGATAGATTAATTCGTATGATCGATGATTACAATTTCCCGGATGATATAGAAATTTGTTTTGTAGGTCATAAACCTGCATCAGATTTTAAATTCAAAAAGAAATATGTTCCCGTTTATTTTTTATTTATTAACATGGGTTTCATTCGGGAATTGGTAACAAAGTTTTCTCATAAGTTTAAATTTATTGGAAAGGCAGAAGGCAATATTTTAAAGCGGAATAAAATTGATTTAATCTATTACCCTGTTCAGGGCTTTCGAAAGGTAAATGGTTTTCCATTTGTTTCGGCGAATTGGGATATTGGACATCTTTCCACTTATGCTTTTCCTGAATTTGCTTCGAATAACCGTTTTGAATTTCGTGAAAAATGGTATTCAAAAGAAATTTTCAAGGCGCTAATGGTATTCGCTGAATCGGAAGCAGGTAAAGATGAATTAATCCAATTGACCGGATTAAATCCTGAAAGAATCGGAATAGTGCCTCTCATTGCCGGTGGTATAACAGATTTAGCTGTTAGTGAAAATTCAATGAACGATTTTTTAAAACAATATAACATTAATGCCGGTAAGTTCTTTTTCTATCCTGCACAGTTTTGGGCGCATAAGAATCATTATAATCTTTTAGTGGCTTTTCGTAAATTTGTTAAGGAGTTTCCTGATACAAAACTGGTATTAACCGGATCTGATAAAGGAAATAAAAAGTACATTATGGATTCCGTTCTAAAGTTAGGTATTGGATCGAATGTAATATTTACAGGATTTATTAGTGACGAATGTCTTTTTTCCTTTTATAAAAAAGCGTTAGCTCTAGTTTTCCCCGGCTTATTAGGTCCAACAAACATGCCTTTACTGGAAGCAGCTTTGCTCAATTGTCCTGTAATCTGCACTGATCTTAAAGGACATAAAGAAATGATGAAAGATGGTGCACTCTACTTTAATGGATTGGATGCAGATTCAATATATGAACATTTTAAATATATTGTTGTTGAAGCTAATAGAAATGATTTATTGTTGAAAGCGAATAATGTATTGAAGTCTTCAACTTTTACAGCTGAAAATGCTATGAAGTCATTCGTTGAGAATTTCTCCAAGCTTAAGAATATCAGAAATTCCTGGGGCGAAAATGATAAGATTTTTTAATTAAGAAATATTAAATGCTTTTTTCAATTATCATACCTTCTTTTAATCAGGGCAAGTATATTCGTAAAACAC
>JAYURB010000374.1:0-7154 GCA_043756425.1 Bacteroidota bacterium | reverse complement strand
TGGAAGAGATAAAATCGATTATTAAAAAGTCGGTTACTATCAAACTTTTTACATTTTAATTTTTATCATCGATAATAAATCAACTTAACTTAACTATTGTCTAACTAACTATTCATCTAACTTAACACTATGGGAATTGCAGAATTTACACAAGGAAAGACCTTTAAAAGGTTAATGGTCAAATTATACGGATGGGGCGCAGCGATTGTAATCGTCGGTGCTTTATTCAAAATACAACACTGGCCTATGTCAGGTTTCTTTCTTGTACTTGGATTAGGAACAGAAGCGGTAATCTTTTTCTTTTCGGCATTTGAACCGCCCCACGAAGATGTTGATTGGTCTCTTGTATATCCTGAATTAGCAGGAATGGAAGACGGTGATTCACATTCTAGAAAAGATAAAAAGAAAAACACAGATCAGATTTCTCAGCATTTGGATCGCCTAATGGCAGATGCAAAAATTGGCCCTGAACTTCTTGAAAGCTTAGGAAGCGGTTTGCGTAATATGAGTGATTCAACTTCTAAGCTGGCTGATATTTCTAAAGCTGCCGTTGCTACCGATGACTATGTTCAAAATGTTTCTAAAGCTTCTGCTTCAGTAAGTCAGATGAATAACTCTTACACGCGTGCAGCTCAGGCCATCGATCAACTTTCTAATTCAACGGAAGAAGTTCGTGTATACAAAGATCAGGTTGTTTCTGCAGGGAAAAATCTTGCTGCTTTGAATGCTGTTTATGAATTGCAATTGCAAGACAGCAATGAGCATTTGAAACAAACAAGTAAATTTTACGATGGTATCAACGAACTTATGTCAAATCTTAATTCTTCACTCGACGATACTAAGAAATATAAAGAACAGGTTGGCGCTCTTGCTAAAAACCTCTCTCAGCTTAATACCGTCTATGGCAATATGCTCTCTGCTATGACACTGAAAAGTTAACCCCTATCTGTAATTAGTCTAAACCAAAAAAAAAGAAAGAAACAGATATGGCAGGCGGTAAATTATCACCCAGGCAGAAGATGATTAACATGATGTACCTCGTGTTAACGGCGCTTCTAGCATTAAACGTAACGAAAGAAGTTATTAACGCTTTCGTGACAATCAATGAAAGTGTTGAATTGTCTAAAGAGAATCTCGAAAATAAAAATAAAAAGACTTACGAAGCTTACAGTCAGGCAATGTCTATAGATGCAGCAAAATATACTGAGGTCAATAAACGCGCACAAAGTATTCGTGTGGCTGCTGACTCAATTGTGGCATTTATAGAAAGCACCAAAAAGAAATTGGTACGCACTGCTGAAAAAATCGACGAAGGACAGGCAATTCCTACATTGTCAGAGATGGATAATAAGGAAGATTACGATACTCCAACCCATCTCATGCTTGGCGATGACAATCAGGGTAAAGGCGGTGTTGCTACTACGTTAAAAACGAAGCTTGAATCGTATAAGAAATTAATTATATCAAGTGCCCCTGATGCTTCAAGAGCTGAATATGATAAGCGACTTAATACTTTATTAAATACCTCAGATCCAAAAAAGGGAGAAGATGGAAAAAGAACCTGGGAAATGATGAGTTTCTATCACAACCCTGTTGTTGCTACAGTTGCTTTGCTTTCAAAATTTGAAACAGACGTTAGGAATGCTGAATCTCAAGTTAACGAAGAATTGTTTAACTCTATTGGTAAATTCGATTTCCGTCCCGATAAACTTGCTCCAAAAGTAATTGCTAACAGTACCGTTGTTACCAATGGTAGTAATTACGAAGCGGATGTGTTTTTAGCTGCTACTTCATCTACACTAGCACCCGATGTTTTTGTTGGTGCTTCCTATGATGAAGCCACTAAAACCTGCAAGGGTTGCGAAGGCCAGCCATTACCTGCAGAAGGTGGTTATTCTAAATTCACCCAGGCTTCCAGTGGTGAAGGTGAAAGAAAATGGGGCGGCGTAATCCGCGTGAAGAAAGGTGATGGATCTATGGATTATTATCCTTTCAATGCTTCTTACGTAGCTCAAAAGCCAAGTTCTGTTGTTGCTGCTGAGAAAATGAATGTATTGTATATTGGTGTCGATAATCCAATGGCTATTTCCGTGCCGGGTGTATCAAGTGATAAAGTAAAAGTATCACCTTCAGGCGCCGGACTTGCTTTGCGTCCTAATCCTACAGCAGGTCAGGGTCATTATATGGCTACTGTAACCACTGTTGGTACAGCTACAATTGGTGTGTCGGCTGAAATAGGCGGGAAAGTGATTTCAATGGGTTCCTTCCCATACCGTGTTAAAAAAGTTCCTGATCCTGTTGCTACTATTGCCAGTCTCAAAGGAGGCCCGGTAAATAAAAACCTTATTGCCGCAGGAACATTAATTCCAACACTTGAGAATTTTGATTTCGAATTATTCTTTAAAATCATCGGATTTAAAATGACAATTGTAGGTAAAGGAAAAGATCCACTCGAATTCGAAACCACTTCTAACCAATTAAGTCAGCAAATGCGCGACCAGCTTGCAAGGGCTCGTCCGGGAGATAAAATATTCTTTGAATATATTAAAGCAAAGATGGCAACCGGTGCCGACCAAAGCACCAGAAGTTTGTCACCTATGTCTTTCACAGTGCAATAAAAAAGGAGGTCTTATGAAAATTCGGATTCTGATTGTGTTTATTCTTTTCCTGTTTGCAGGAGAAGTATTTTCACAAAACGTACTTGACGGTGTTTATGTTAAAGAAAACACTGTTACGCGTCAGGTAATCGCTTACCCGTATTTGCGTGAAGCAGATGTTATGTGGTCAAAGCGTGTTTGGCGTGTACTTGATCTTAACGAAAAGATCAATCTTCCCTTGCGTTTTCCAAGCAGTAAACAAACTACCAATAGGAAGAACTTGGTAGATGTTATCATGGATGCAATAGAAGAAGGTTCTTTAACCGCTTACAGTTACGTTGATGATGAATTTACGCTTCCTCTTACAACGAAGGAAATATTATCTCACGGGGGTGCCCGTACCGATACCGTTCAAATGCAAAGACCAGATCCTCCATACGATTCTTATGATACTGTCGTGGCTCGTGATTTTTCACGTGATAAGGTTATTGGACTTCGTATGAAAGAAGACTGGTTCTTTGATAAACAACGCTCTGTTATGGATGTTCGAATCATTGGCATTGCTCCTTTAATGTATTCCATTGACGAAGCCGGAAATGTCAGAGAAGGAAATATAAAAATGCCTTTGTTTTGGATTTATTATCCTGAAGCTCGCAAGTTGTTTGCCAATGCTGAGGTTTTTAACCGGGAAAATGACGCAGAACGCCGTTCATTTGATGATATTTTCCAAAAGCGTCTTTTTGGAAGTTATATATACAAAGAATCGAATGTATTTGACCGTCGTATTGAAGATTACAAAACCGGTCTTAGCGCTTTACTCGAAGCTGAAAAAATAAAAAATGAGATTACAAATTTCGAACACGATATGTGGGAATTTTAAAAAAAAATTTCATAAAAAAACCCCCGAATTTCTTCGGGGGTTTTTTTATGAAATTTTTTTTTCGAATTCATTTACCTGAATTTTATCTTCCTCATTGCAAAAAAGCACATACGTATCAGCAATAACCCATGTTTGAACCTGGATATATTCGTATTGCCATAGGTCCTTTCTTTGTACCGAATGGGTAATTCCACAATGCGCAAGTTTAGTTTATGTGCACCGAAAATTAAATCAAAGTCGCCAAATGGATCAAAGTTCCCAAAATAACTTCGGTTAACTTCCATTTTTAAGTAGTCTTTTTTCAATATGACCTTTGTGCCGCAAAGCGTATCTTTTAAGGGTTGGTCAAGAAGCCATGAAAACAACAGGCTAAAAAATTTATTGCCCAGCATATTGATAAAATCCATGGCTTGCTTTTCCATTTGGTAAACAAGCCGACAGCCATTCACAAAATCTCCCTGGTTGCCTGCAATAACATTGTAAAATTTGGGCAGGTCTTCGGGCGGAACGGTTAAATCAGCATCCAGTATCATTAGTATATCTCCCTCTGCCATTGAAAATCCTTTACGTACAGCATCATTCTTTCCTTTTCCCTCCTGCTGCGCTGCTTTTATCCTGTGGCTTGAAGAGAATCTTTCTTTAACATCTTTAATTTTTTCCCACGTGTCATCGGTAGAATGCCCTTCAATAAAAATTACTTCCTGCCATTTTCCGAAAGCCGGAATCCGCTTTAGTGCATTTTCAATATTTCCACTTTCATTACGTGCAGGAATGACAATTGAAACAGAATATTTTTCATCCATACCCGGATTTCTAATTTCACTTTTAGGCTGGGCAAATGAATAGTTATTTATGGAAAGTAAACGTATGAGAGGCAGTTGTCCGATATATTTATTTAACAACCATGAAATAAGCGGAATGTAAATTGGGAATATCATTCTTCTCGTTTCCCTGTAAACATCAAAACCGGCCAGCAGTAGTAAATTTCTAATGTCGATTTTCGTTAACCAGTTTTGATTGGGTGTTTTTGTTTTTAACCCCAGAATTTCTCCGAACTTAAGTAAGGGTTCCCAAAGATGATTGTAATATGTAACAATAATCTTTGTTCTTTCATGACAAACCGTATGAAGTTTTTCAAAAATTAATTGAATGTCATCGGAGTAACCGATAAGGTTGGAAAGTACAATGGTATCGAATTTTTCATCAATGGAAATATCCTCAGCAGCCATTACTTTAAGATCCAATTCCGGAAACCGGCGTTTGGCAATACCAATCATCTTTGGACTTATATCAATTCCAGTTTTTCGTTTTCCTTTTAATGCATTCAAAAGTTCTCCTGTTCCGCAGCCAATTTCCAAAACAGAATTTTCATCGTGCGCAAAATAATTGCAATAGGAAATAATTTCATTCCAGTAATAGCTGTGTTTTCTTCGGCCCGAGGATTGCTTTTCTGCCAGGCGGTCAAAATAATCAGAAAGGTTTTTTAGAGTGGATGTCAAATTAGGACAGTTTTATGCTTTGCATTCAAACGTATGGTAAATATCTAAAAAGGCCGGATGAAAAATACTTTAATGATAAAATTGTTTAAACAATATTATTTTACTTCTGAAAGAAAAAGTAAAGCTTTTTCATTTTTAGGGTCTAAAGTCAGGCATCGGTTCCAGGCATAAATAGCACTGTCCTTTTTTTCGTTTAAAAGGTATAATTGACCCAAAAGCAGCCATGCATCAGGCATTTTATCGTATGCTTTTACGGCTTGTCTGTACGTGGTCAACATCTCTTCCTTATTGTTTTTCTTCCAGGCAAGAATATACTGCTGATGGAAGACATTGTAATAATATTTTGCAATAGCATCATCATTAATTTCATTGAACCTGCTATCGGGCCTGAATTGCTTGTAAATTTTCCAAGCCCAAACGGCACTATCGATTTTGTTCAATCTGTAATATGCACCTCCCCAGTTTTGAAACATGGTTTCGAATCCGGGATAAATTTTATAGGCATTTTCAAAATAAGTAATTGCTTCAAGTAATTTTCCTTCTCTAGCAAGTGTATCCGCAAGAGTATCATTTTCATTGACAATATTCATTCCGCAAAATGCCAGAGCCCGTACACTGTTTTTTGCTGTTTTAACATCTTTAAAATAGAGTGTATTGTTGTTATTCCAATCCAGATTTCTTTCCCTCACGAAGGAAAAGGCGGGAATTGCAATTAAGAAGCAAAGAACAACCAATATGCGGCTGTAAATTACTTTGCTATTCTTTATTAGTTGCAAAACCAATAATACACATGCCACGATTAAAAACAATCCCGGCCCGAAAAGAAAACGATCGGCCATGGGTGTAGCTACATTGACAACAATGTTGGAAACAATAAAAATAGTGAACAGGTAAAGGAATAGGAAGTACCCTGCCATATTTTTTTTAATAGTTAAAACAACGGCAGCTATTATAATTCCCGCATATAAAAAAATGGAAATAATAGTTTGAATATTTGAGAATGACACATACGGAATTTGGTAATAACTGTAATCGTATGAAAGCGGATACGGATAGAAAAACAGTTTAATGTATTGCATCAAAACCCAGGCAATGGTTGCAAATTTTTCCTGAACAGATGCCAATAGATAAGGACTATTCATGACATCCGTCTCTTCTACCACCGATAGTTTATTGACTGAAAAACGAAGAAAAATGTAACCGGCCAAAACAATCCAGAAGGGATAACTCAGCCGAATTATTTCTTTTATCTTTTTCTGTGTAAAGACAAAAACAGTCAGGGGAATTGCAAACAGAAAGACTACCCCATGTTCTTTAGAAAGTAAAGCCAGAAAAAAAGATGTTAATGCAATGCTGTTGTGAATGACTTTATTCGATTGCAGATATTTTAAAAAGAAGTGCAATGTTAAAAGTAGAAACAGTAAAGAATAAATTTCGTCCCGGCTTTTTATATTTGCAACGACTTCTGTATGCGCCGGGTGTATGGCAAAAAGAAAAGCGCAAATAAAAGCAGCTCCATTGTTGTCTTTAAATACATGCCTTATTAAAAATTGATAAATCAACAAGCATATCAAGGCATAAAAAAGCACGTTGAAGAAATGAAAAACAAATGGTTTCATGCCGAAAAATTCTTTTTCTAAGGCATAGGAAACAACAGCCAAGGGCCTGTATCTTCCCCCTGAAGCTTTTGCTACTTTTCCTGAAGCACCAAAGTAACTGTCGTGCGATAAAATGTCATAAATGCCGCTTATTCCTTTCTTTACATATTTATTTCCGGTAATAACAAGTACATCGTCTAATACATAATCGTTTGAAAGGGAATTCCCGTAAAAACTAAATGCAATAATAAAAAGTATGACCTTATGCCAGTTGGAGTTATTGACGATGTTTTTTAGCACCTGAGATTAATTTCTGAAGGTGCTAATTTATGGTTTTTGATCAATAGGTTGCAATCTTTGTTTTGGACTTAATGTAAAGCTTTTAACAATCAATAGCCAATTGAAATAAATTTTTTAAAAATATATACAACAACACCTTTTTGGGTGGTGAGCTAATATATTACTCAAAAATAAATTTCCCCCTCTTTATTAATTGCTTTTTAGCATCCAATATCTCAAAGATATAAAAGCCTGATGCCAGCAAATTTTTCATTATAGTAAATTTATTCTGATTGATGAT
>JAYURB010000373.1:0-7164 GCA_043756425.1 Bacteroidota bacterium | reverse complement strand
TTTGGTTTGACTAAAACCATACCGGAAATAATTATTTCGGAAGAGTTAATGCCAGAAAGTGTGCCATCAATAAATAATGCACCCTCGACATTCAAATCTGCACCAAAGCCATTTTTGATAGTGAGTACTTTTGACTTATTAATTTGAAGTTGTCCGCTGCAGGAAATTCTTAATTGATCCACACAAATATTCTCGTTAACATTTAGACAATTTCCGGAACGTATTGTTATTTCTCCATCTCTATTGGTAGGATAATCTAAAGCTTTTACCCAAAGTGAGTCCTTGTATACCTGCCAATTTGATGGGTCATTCCAATTACCGCTGGAAGAAGATCGAAAATCACCATTTATTGAAGCAAATGATGAAGAAAAATAAAATAAAAAAATTGCTGAGATTAGAAAAACGTACCGCACGTATAAAACAAGCGAATGTTTTAATAAGAAATTCGTAAAGTATTTCTTATTTAATTTCATTTACATAAATTCAGATAATTTTGATTGATGTAATGTTTTCCATTCAGAGGTTTTAAAATCCATTAGTATTTGCTTTTGTTGTCAACCAATATTTTAGTTTGAGCTGCAAATGACCGGGTATTATTGCCGGCGGTGATTAGCATAACTAAAGCAAGGGAAGTTAAAACAATAACCGAGGAAACCATTACAAAAAAATTTCTCAACACCATTCTATATTGTTGGGTTTGTCTAAATCTTTGTGTATGTTTTAAACGCATATGATTAAATTTTAAATTAATGAAAATATTACTTGTGTTTTAGTTCATTCACAGATTACATTAATATCTTATACTATTAATGCTTAGTGGTGTTTAAATACAAAAGCGAGAAATAGGCGAAATGTAAGATTTTGTTAAAATAGATTTAATATTTTAACAACCTTATTATTTCTTTCTCTTCGTTCCGGTTAAAGACAGCATAATAAATACCTTGCGAAAGGTAAGTCAGGTCATTGAATTGAAAATTATTTAATCCTTGTTTACAAATAATGGATTGTTTACGGATAATATTACCGGAACGATCCATTAGTGCGAAATCGATGGTTGTGGATATGTCAGAATAATAATCAATGGTAAACTTATCCGTAAATGGGTTTGGAAGGTAAACAGTTTTACTTTTTTTATCTCCAAAACTATATCCTTTAACAAAAATCGGATTAAATGTTTTTGAATTACCATCAATATCGGTTTGTTTTAAACGGTAATAATTTTTGTTATCTCCGGGAGAATAATCGATATAATCATATCGTTTATCAGTTACACTGTTCTTAGACCCTGCAACCCTTCCAATTTCTCCATAATTAACTCCATCAAAGCTTCGTTCAAGAGAAAAGTAATCGTTATTAACTTCTGTCGCTACAATCCAGTTGAGTTCTACCCTATCCTCTTTAAACTTTCCATTAAATGATTTCAAAGAAATTGGCAATGTGGAATAAATGGTAATAGGGCGTGAAACAAAATTTTGTCTTGAGCAGTTATCAAGAATAATACATGTTAAGACACCGGAAGTTGTAACACTTACAGTTGGAGCCTTAAATGTAGTTGAAGAGTTACGGTTGTTTGTGAATGTACCTCCTATGGAACTGCTCCATGTATAGGTATAACCGGGAGTTCCACCGGACACATTTAATGAAACAGGTTTTGATTCCTGTGAATACATTGTTGCAGGAGTTACAACATTATCAATGTTTAATTGTTTTTTTGTTCCGGCAAGTAAAACGAAATTAAAAAAAGCTCTTTGAGCGGAAACTTTTTCAGTTGTTGAACCATTCCCGTCTATATTATGGCCGCCTTCATACATTACATAACCATTTGTTGTATCGCCAAATGCAGGACCGTAAACCATTAATACACCTTCATTGGGAGAGGTACCGGTTGCAGTTGTAACCAGTCTTTTCGTAGTGCTTCTCCAACTTCCTGTAGACTGGGGCTGGTACCATTTTTCTGATCCGCCACTGCACGCACCGTCCATAGTACCCATAAATTGCATGACCGGATCTGTAGCATAAAAATAAGTATAAGGAGCAGTAGAGTTTCCTGTATGTGTCTCAGAAACACCTGAACCACATTTACTGTTGCTGTAGCACTTGAGGCCGTTAGTAGTTAAAAAATTAAGTTTCTGAAAAGGAGAAGATGAATTAGCAATACCCTCAGTCACACTTACAGCATGACATTGAATCCAAACATAGCTTTTAGCAATTGTCACCAGGTCATAGAGATATCCATGCGTAGTCCAGTTAGGATCGCCGTGAGGATTAATCCACAAATCGTGACAAAGGGTAAGAAATGATGGAGAACCTTTAGTATAAGCAGTTGAAGGAATTAGAGCATTATCAAAATAATCGGTAATAATATTTTCGTTTTTGGACACTGTATCAATTATTATTCTGGGAAAATTGGTCAAAGTAGCATAAACAGGGACGCTGATTGCTGATGTTGTATATAAACCGGAAACGCCCTGAGATACCCAATAAGATATTCTGCCGTTAATCGTTGAATTAATATATTCAGCAGGTATAATAAATGGTCCACCTTTATAGGATGTACCGGAATAAACAAAATCAGTACCGTCTTTTGATTTGGCAGGGTCTATAATCCATTTTATGGGAACGTTATAATTTACCATCAAATCATACACCATACCGTAAGGCTTCAAACCGTTATTGTAAGTTTGAGGAGATACGCCCATATTAATAATATAGGAACCTGAGGAAAGTGTTTCCGTTCCTGCTTTAGCAATTTTGGGAGCACCAAGATTAAAATAAAGAAAAAAGTACAATAAAAGTCCTAAAGAAATTACCGGTAAAATCATTCGTAATCTGAAAGTTAATTTCAAATTGGTCAGTAAAGCGATTCTGGATTTTCTTTGTTTCATTTTCGATAATCTTTAATTGTATTCATTATAACCCTTTCTTATACTTTTTTCATTTTTTAGTGTTAAAACAAACAAGTAATAAGTCAGGAACTGTAAGATCAAACATGAAAATTTGCTTAACTCAGCCTAAAACCCCATGAAACCTTCAACAAAACATGAATTAATGAACAAAAAAAGTCTCAGAACACAAAAATTAAATTTTGAAATGAATTTCAAAGTGTAAGGACCATTATAAATCTTGCTGAATCTATCCTTAAACAATAAAAAGAAAATGAAAAAAAAGTATTTCTTACTTATAATAAAGTTGTAAAATATTCCAAAATATCAAAATAATATTGAATTACTTTCTCGATATTCGAAATCTAAAATCCATTTTCATCGTAGATTTGATTCTAAATTTCGATTGAAAGATTTTGAATCCTTTCGTTGAGCATGAATTTCTAATCTTAAAAACAAAACAACAAGTGATATCTTTACCGAAAGAAAAATTACAGGAATGAACAATGTGTTCGGATTGATCATAGAAGATTAATTTAAAATAATTAATAGAGTTATTTAATTTATGCTATAGGAAGAGTTTATAGTTTAATCAATTTCTGTGAGTATGTAACTCCCCAATGAATAAGATTGAAGAAATACAAACCGGGTAGATAATTATTTTCAATATTTAATTGAAAAGAGTTTTCTCCTGGTAACACATTTATTTTTTCAGTATAAACCAAACGGGAATTAATATCAAAGATTCTTACTTCAGCAGTTTCTTCCAAGTCACTCTTAATATTAATTTTCAGAGTTTCTTTGAAAGGATTTGGCCCAACACTTTCAACTCTTAAAGAATAATCTTGTTTTTTATTTTGTAAATAATTTACAACTTTAGTCGCAGACAAAGTGCTTTTACCATCAAAATCTGTTTGTCTTAGTCTGTAATAATTGTATCCCTGTAATGGATTATTATCTACATCATAATAATTTATTGCAATGGTACTGTTTCCTGCTCCGGCCTTATGGATCAAATCTTCAAAATGAACTCCATCGGATGATCTTTCAACAGTAAAAAATTCATTGTTTACTTCCGACGCTGTTGTCCAGCTTATACCAATTTTATTTCCAACGATAAAAGGTCTAAAACTAACCAGTTGAATGGGAAGAGTATTTGCGGCAGGAGAACCAACACCAAACTGCACATGTGAAGTAAGGCCGGTCCGGTGAACAATTGGAGTAGTATTTGAGCCGGTCGCAGCACTGTGATTTCCCTGAGTACCCCAGCTTGATAAAGAATTAGTTCTTAAAATTAATCGTAGAGAAGTATAGTTAGATACCCCGAGTAAATTGGTAGCAGTTAAATCGATATTAAAAACACCACCGCTCAAACCATTCGCTGAAGAAGTATTCCATAAACCAAGGCCGGCATTTTGAATGGTATCTGTTCCATCTATCAAATTCAATTGTTTAGCACCTAAAAAACTATTGTCAAATGAAACAGTTATAGATCCTCCGGAAGCAGGAGCAGTTGTAAAACTATAATTAATACTTTTATAATCGGTTGTTGTTCCCACAGGAAATAATATATTACTTGTGGCAGCAGCGGCGATCCATCTCTTAAATGCACCAACAATATGACCCGATGTTCTTGACAAACTGCCAAGCGTTGCTGTTGAAGTACCCAGAATGAGTGTATTTGTTGAAGTTGTTACATTTCCTGAGGTAAGAAATAATGTTCCACTAACGGATACATTAGAAGTTAATGCAACACCGGCTGAATTATTAATGGTAAGGTTTTGTATTGTTGAAGGTAAACCGTTTCCGGTAGCCTGTGCAACTGTTCCATTGTATGTATAATTAGCGCCTGAACTATATGAGCGGGTTCCGGTTGCCTGCACATTTCCAATTGAGGCGGAAGCTGTAATTCCATCGGCAGAACCCATATTTAATCCGCCTCCACTTAAAAGTGTGAAATTACCTGAACCCGTGAATATACTGGTGCCCATATCAACGGTTGAACCACTATTAATTAAACAATGTACCAGGCTGTTTATGTTTCCACCGGTTTTTGTAAAATATTGAATGCCGGTTTTAGCAAAGTATATATTTCCTTCTCCAGTATTTGTGGCAGTTTCAGTAATTGTCCCTCCGGATTGTATTAAATTGCCAAAGAGATTGAGATTCATTATTCCTTTATTAGAAGTATTGCTTGTATATTGGCTCATATCAAAAGTGCCTGATGAAATGGAAAAGTCGCCATATACATTCATTTCAGGGCTACCCTGACCGCTATACTGGTTAATATCTGTTCCGGCGAAGGTACCACTTGTTTGAATAAAGTTTCCTGAGATATTAATAAAACACGAAGTCGATTTTGTTGTTGCAAATAGAGTACCACCCTGATGGTAATAATTACCGCCTATATTCATGGTATAATTTTCAGTTTGACTTAATCGTATTTTACCTGTTCCAGTAGAGATGCAATAAAAATCGCCTGAAATATTTTCAAGTTGACCACTCAGATTTTCAACAGAAGTCTGACCAGTGGAATTCCAGGTAAAATTATAAAAAGACTGATTTAAGTTGCTCGGCTTAGTACTTACAATACCTGTTACTTCGCAAGATGAATTGGTATTCCAGGTACCCTGAGGAATACTTCCACCATCGACATTGTGCTGATACACACCCCCGGAATTTATGACCCAAATGTTTGCAGAAGTAGTGAAGCCATTATCTTCACTACGATAACGTCCGCCTGAATTTATGGTTATATTTGAACTACCGGCATAGTTGTTTGTTCCGCCGGATTTTAATATTACCAATCCTGAGATAATTGTTGATGAACTTCCCTGATTTGTCATTGTACCAAAAATTGACAAGGTACCATTCACGGTTAGGTCAACACCGGATGTATTGTTAGCGACTGTAAGAGTCTTACCCGAGGAAATTGTCAATGTACCTCCTGCATCAATAGTAATTTCATCAGCAGTTACACTTGAGCTAACGGTTACTGTATTTCCGGTCCGAATTGATATTACACCACTACTATTTGTAGGAGTTGATGAAGCAGCAACCCAACTTGTACCGTTGAATGACTCCCAGGTGCTTGTACTATTCCAGTTTCCTGAATTTATAGATCTGTAATCCGTTGCAGCTAATACATCATTAGATATAAAGGCAATTAAAAAGAATATACTTATAGAACTTAGAAGAAAGCTATGCAGAGTATTCAAGTAATTTCGCTTTAAAATAATTTCTGAGCGAATGACTATTTTCATTACGATTAATTTTATGCTAGTTTACGACCATAACCATAGCCTATAATATAAATTCGTTAAAAAGAGCAATTACCTCGATAAAGGGGGTCAAAACGTCGATGAAAAAAATATACATAATGTACTGTATTTCAATTATATAAATAAGTTATTTATCATTTAGCCCATAAAAGGCCTATTTACTTATTTATACTTTAAAAAGATCTTTAAAGACCCTGATTAAACAAAGAATGCACGAATAAGTTCGTGCATTACCGATAAAATAGATAAACAATTTGCCAGTGATTTCTATATACCCCTGATCAATTTAATTATTAAAGCAAATTCAGCCTTTTAAAAACTTCCTGCCGGTATGTTTTTCCGATTGGAATTAGTTGCTTTCCATAATGAATCAAATCATCTTCGATATTTTCAATCTTATTAATCCTTATGATGAAAGAACGATGAACACGAATAAAATCCTTTTCCGGAAATTTCTCCATGATCTCCTGCATGGTTGAATGCACAATATGTTTTTCTTTTTCTGTGTTCAAAGTAACATAGTCGCCCAGGCTTTCAATCCACAAGACATCCGATTTATTTATTTTAATGATAGAGCTACCCTTTTTAATAAAAGCGGCTTCGCTATCTACAAAATCCTTTCTTTGCCTTTCGTATACCTCTTTGGCTTTTGAAACTGAGTTCATGAAACGCGAGTGAACAATAGGTTTAACAAGATAATCGGTAACATTATGCTCGAACGCTTCCGGGGCATAATCTTTATGCGTGGTGGTCAAGATAATTTGAGGAGCAGGATGTTTAAGAGATTTAAGAAATTCAATGCCGTTCATTTCAGGCATTTCAACATCTAAAAATACAAGATCAACCTTGTTTTGAGAAACAAAGGAAAGCGCACTAACGGGATTACCGAATGTACCGGCCAAGGTCAGATAATCAACCTTTTGTACAAACTGCTCCGTTGCTTTCAAAGCCAGAATATTATCATCAACAATAATGCACTTCATATATTTTCCTGAATCTCC
>JAYURB010000372.1:0-7165 GCA_043756425.1 Bacteroidota bacterium | reverse complement strand
AGTGGCATATCTCCTGTTTTAACACAAAATAATATTGGTGTAAGTACTAATATTGGATTTTTAAGACTTTATTTTAATCATAAAGGAAATGAAATGGTTTTAATCGATGATCTTGGTTTAATTGAATTGTATTTTTTTGACCGATGTACTGGTATGTTATTCGGGAGAAGATTAATTAATTCAGAGAGTACCAGTCCCTGGACATATATTCAAAATGAAAACTGGTCGGCTGAATTTTCCCCTAATGATTCTGTTTTATATGTTTCAACGAATGATCCTTCCATAAGTTATTTGTACCAGTACAATGTAAAAGCAATAAATATTTCATCGACAAAAATATTAATAAGTCAATTGCCGCTTCCTTCGACAGGCGGTGAACTTAAAATGGCAAATGATAATAAGATATATTGGAGCGGAAACTATTATAGTGGACTTCAGTTTCCATTTCCTTATCCTGATTCAGTCTACAATCAGTACAATATGAACCTTAGTGTAATAGAAAACCCGAATGTTTTGGGAACCGGGTGTAATTTTCAGCCTCTTAGCTTTTATTTAGGTGGTCATAGGTGCTATTTGGGCTTACCCAATAACCCCAATTATGATTTACCTGCTGCAGGCGGCACCTTGTGTGACACTTTGGGTTTGCCAAATTCAGTAAGTGAAATTAATAATCCAATAGATTTTTCAGTATTTCCAAATCCTGCAAGCGAAAGTATAACGTGTTTATTCAATGGAGTAAGCAAGGAAATGCTTATAGTGAAAATGTTTGACTTAACAGGAAGGCTGGTTTTAGAAAAGGAGCTGGTTACAAATACAATAGATGTTAAATTAATTCCAAGCGGAATTTACTATTTGAATTTGTATATAAATAGCGAATTCAAATCAAACAAAAAAGTTATTGTTCTAAAATAATTTGCCGTTTTGAATTGTTTGTCTAATTGAAAATTTCATTTCCACTCAAAACTCTCCAAAAGATGCTTTACATCCTTTTCAATAAAAGTTAGTACAGGAGAAATAGAATCAGGATTAGGAACTGCATAAAAATAAAGCGAGCCGCGTAAAAAATTCTTTGTACTGTCGGTAAGATAAAACTGAACCGGTGAAGCAGCATTTCCTTTTACACTGTAATAATTTCCGAATAGTTTTTTTTGGGAATTGCTTATTGCTTCTTCCTGCATGCCTGAAGCCCGTGAAATATGCTTCATGGAAAGTGACCTGCTGTCTTCGATAAAGTTATTTAAATCTTTATTCACTCCTTTATAACTCAGGTAAAGTGTTCCTTTGAAAGCAGGGAATTCAACATTGAACCAGCAGGGTTCACTGTTCCCGCCGGAGTCAGCTACAATCTTTGCATAAACAGGAATATCGAAACTAAAAGGACAAGAATTGCCGGTAAAGCGTTCGTATTTTTTTTCGGGAAATGATATTCTGAAATACGCACGTTGCTTCGGAATATAATCTTCTTCACAACCTGTTAAACCAATAGAAAGAAATAAGAAAAGGAATGGAATGAAGGATGAAAAAGCGCGAAGTCCATCCGATCCCGGCTTTTCAAAAATTATTTTTTCAGGGAGGGTAATTTTTACGCGTTTAATTTTCTTCCTGTCTACAGATTCAATGGTAAATGTCACATTGTTGTGTTTGATTACTTCAAATCGTTGTGGAATTCCTCCTTTAATATAAAGTAGTAAGCCGGCCAGTGTATCCGGTTCTTCGTCGTTTCCTGTTATAAATATTTTTCGATCCACTTCCATAACCCTGCAAATGTCATTCAGCTTGGTCTTCCCTTCGAAAACGTAATTCTTTGCATCCAGGCGGGAATAGAATAATTCATCTTCATCAAATTCATCGTTAATCTCGCCGACAATCTCTTCCAATACATCTTCCAGGGTAACGATACCCGACGAGCCGCCGTATTCATCTATTACTATAGCAAGGTGATTTTTAAGTTCCTGAAACTCTTTTAATAAGTCATTTATTTTTTTGCTTTCAGGAACAAAATAAGCAGGCCTGATCTGTTGCAGCCAATCAAATGCCGGATCGTTTTTCTTCTCCAAAAATGGCAGAAGATCTTTGATACATAGCACACCGATAACATGATCAAAAGATCCTTCAAATACAGGAACACGTGAATACCTGTTTTCAACAATGAGCGGAAAAAGTTCGCTGAATTTCAAGTCCTTGTTAAAGGCTATAACATCCATTCTCGGTTTCATTATCTGTCTGACATCGATATTTCCGAACCGGGCTATTCCTTTTAAAATTTTCTTTTCTTCTTCAGGTGTAGTTTTATCACTGGTTATATCAATGGCATGCGTCAATTCATCAACAGAGACATCATATCCCTTTTGTCCGAACCGTTTGTCAACGATAGAGGTAGACATTACCAGCAAAGTACTTACCGGACGAAGCATCTTATCAAGAATATTAATGAGGTAAGCACTTCGTAAGGAAGAACGCAAAGCATTTTGCGTAGCATAAACTTTTGGCATTACCTCGCAGAATAAGACGATAACAAAGGTCAGTGAAACAACTTGTATGAAAAAACCAATCCAATCGTGATGGGTGAAGTCGAAGATTTCTTCAAAGACCAAAGAAGAAAGTACAACAATGGCTATGTTTACAAAGTTGATGGCAATAAGCAGTGTTGCAAGCAATCGTTTGGGTTTTTCCAGAAGGGAATAAACAAGTTTCGATCTTCCACTATCCGATTCTTTCAGTTTGAAAAACTGTGCTGGGGTAATTGCAAAAAAAGCTGTCTCAGTTCCCGAAACAAAACCGGAAATAAACAGCAAAGCAATTAATACAATCAGTTCCATTAGCAAACCAATGGAAAAGGCAAATTCAGGCTTTATTATAGAAGCCGAAGCACTTAAAAGAGGCGAAATAAGGGAACTATCAGGGTCCAAATGCAGGGATAAATATTGTGCTAAAATAAAAAAGAGGTGCAAAGCTACGAAATAGTCTCTTTAACTTTCAATGGTATTGTAAATCATTGAAAATGAGAAAATAACGTAGTTTTGCACCTAATTGTTTAACCTTAGAAAGGAAGGTTTTCGTTTGGAACCTCTGTTGGACTTTCAACAGCAGATGTATCAGGGCTTTTACTTCCGGAATCATCTACACGAGGTCCTCCCAGCATTTGCATAGTGTCAGCAATTATTTCGGTGATGTACTTCTTATTGTTTTCTTCACCATAACTGCGCGACCTGATTTTCCCTTCCAGATAAAGATGCGAACCTTTTCGAACAAACTTTTCCGCAATCTCTGCAACAGCGCGCCATAATACAATATTATGCCATTCCGTTTGATCAATTTTCTTTCCCTCTTTGTTCTTGTACGACTCAGTCGTTGCAAGGGAAAATCGAGCAACGGCTACACCACCATCCAGGTAGCGGACTTCAGGATCTTTTCCTACATATCCCACTAAAATTACTTTGTTTACTCCACTCATTGTATTATTTTTTTGATTGTTAATATTAATCAAAGATAATCATTGAAAGAGCAAAAGAGAAACCGTTTATGAGGGATTCTTTTTTAAGTTTATTATAAGCAAAAATCGGAAAGTCAATGCTTTTTTTGTAATTTTTTTTGATTTCGAAGAAAGCCAAAGATAGTTTTCGCACTGATTTGTGCTGTTTCCGCAGGGGTATAAATAGTTATCTCTTTATGGCTTGATTCTTCATAAGGGAATGATACGCCTGTAAAATTCTCAATTTCACCGGATCGTGCTTTCTTATATAAGCCCTTTGTATCTCTTTGTTCACAAACTTCAACAGGGGTGTCGATAAAAACTTCTATAAAGTTTTTACAAATGGCCCTGCATTCATTTCTGACTTCTCTGTAAGGAGAAATCAAACTAACAATTACAACATTGCCCTGGCTTTCGAACAAAGAAGCAATGTAGGCTACGTTTAAATTGTGTTTTCTTCTGGAATAAAAATCAAATCCTGTTTCTTTAATAACCTTTCGGATTTGGTCGCCGTCGAGTAAAACATAGGAAATGGATTCTTTTTCAAAAATTTTAATGAGCTCATTGGCTATTGTTGATTTACCTGCTCCGCTCAAACCGGTAATCCATACTACACAGGGTTTGATTTTTTTCTTAAAAATTGTTTCCCAGATAGAATCAAAAGCATAATAGTTAATGATTTTAAAAATTAAATCTAACAAGCCTATACTCAAGCCAAACTTAATATTCTTGGTTACGGCATAGGAAATTACAACCGTAATCATCGAGGAAACAATCCTGTAGACAATAGACTTACTTAATTTGTTGTAATTTATTCTGAAACGCATTTTCTAATTTATGCAAATGAAGTTAATTAAAATTAAATGTTCCACCGAAAATGGAACATGGCTAGCATTCCTGCAAATATCTTTCAATCAACCTTGGTAAAGCAAATGTACCGATGTTTTTATTATTTACTTTTAACCAACCTTTGGGTGGGCTAAGAACATCTTTTGAGTCTAAAATGATTTCATAAAATCGTGCGTGTATTTTTTGATGACTTAAAAGGTGTTTGTAATCAGGACTGATGCCTGCTACTTTTATCTTATTGTTTTTGAATACCTTCTTCCATTCGACAGAGCCGATAAACGACGTTTCATTGATTTTTTTGCTTGTCTCAATTAATGGAAAATCGTACAGTCCCTGCCAAATATCTTTTTCATTTCTTTTTTTAATAAAGAAGGATTTCTGGCGCTTAATAACCAAATAGTTGAAATACCGATTCCTGCTTTTTACTTTATTTTTTTTAATTGGGAATTTAGAAACAGTATTCTTGCCATATGCATAACACGACGAATTCAATGGACAAACCTCACAATCAGGACTTGCAGGACGGCATTGTCGGGCCCCAAATTCCATAATGGCTTGGTTAAAGATTGCCGGAGGGTAACTTTTCATTAGTTTACCTGCAAGAGTGGTGAATTTCTTTTTCCCTTCCCCCGTATCAATGGGTGTTTTTATTCCAAAGTATCGTGAAAGGAGACGGAATACATTACCATCGACAACAGCATGTTCCAAATCGAAAGCAAAGGAAGCAATGGCAGCGGCAGTATATTCACCAACCCCTTTGAGAGATCGGATATTGGAATAATCAGTAGGAAATTTATTGCCAAATTCATTTTTTATTTGTCTGGCAGCGGCATGCAGGTTGCGGGCTCTGGTATAATAGCCCAACCCCTGCCAAAGCCGAAGTATTTCATCTTCTTTGGCAATGGCAAGTGCACCAACGGTTGGATACTTTTCCGAAAACCGAAAATAATAGGGAAGCCCTTGTTCAACGCGGGTCTGCTGAAGGATGATTTCAGAAAGCCAGATCAGGTATGGGTCCTTTGTATGGCGCCACGGAAGATCCCTTTTGTTCTTTTTGTACCAGTTTATAATTATGGAACCGAATGACATACTAAAAAGTTAATTTTTCACTTTGTATAATTCAATTCTCATGTCATCAATAAAAAGAGGATAGTCCGATTTATTCCAAACATAAATTTTCATAATATCATTATCAGCCATCGGTGGTATTTTTAGACTGTAATTAATTTTTTCCCAGGAATCAGTATTGATAAGAAGGCCAATAGGGTAAGAATCGTAACGAAAAATTTGTCCGTTGGGATTTTCGAAGCTTACAATTAGTGTTCCTTCGTTTTCTTCATCAATTTTTTTTGCCATCAGAGAGACTTCGATATAAGATATGTCTTCGTTCTTTAGTTCCGAAAAAGTCGAAGTAAATGTTGAACTGTATTCGAGTTGTTTATCCAGTTTCAGGCTGTGACTAGCTGAAAAAAATTGAGAAGTATTATATGCATTCTGTGCATCATTGTCGAAATTATATTCAATGATTTTTTTAGAGAGAATACTATCGTGGCTGATTGTTTCTACCTTAGGAGGATACGCTACCGCTTTCAAATGCCGATCTGTTTTGAGAAACACTTTCCAGTATTTTTCTTTATTCATATCATCGTAACTCAAAATATGTTTTTCGTATTGATAAGTTTGAAACAGGCAAAAGCCCGTTATGGGCAGAAATACCAGTAATATTAAAATAATTTCAGATCGCCTTTTCAGGTTATTCAATCCAACAGCCATTGGAATAATCAACAAAGGGTAAAATTCAAGAACCGGACGTAAACTAAAAGCCCCTCCATAACTCCAGCTTCCCCATGATGTAATAACCCAAATAAAAATAATAAAGCTGAGCAAATACCCTAATGCGGCAAACAAAGATTTTTTGAAGTATGGAATGATAAAAAGAAATGCAACAAGCATTAAGGGCGTATAAATAAATAATCCTTTTCTGTAACTGAATAACCCATCCCAAAAATGAGGATGTTTAAAGTCAAATCCTTCATTGGTATAGGGCCACTTAAAAAAATCGCCGCTGGTACGGTAATAAATATAAGGTTGAATAAAAACCAGAACTGAGTAAACAGCTATACTAAGCAGCAAAGCTTTTTTATTCCTGAAAATAGCATTAATTAATACCATAAAATTTTTATAGGAACCAGACAGGAAAGGTATGCCCAGCACAATCATGACGTTCACCGGTCTAATCAATGTAATAATTGCAAGAGTTGCAGCAGCACAAATTAGTTGATAGTTCTTTTTCTGATTCTCATAAGATTTTATGTAAAAAAGGAAGGCACTTACAGCAGCAAAGGAATAAATATGAGACATACTTGGTTCGTAAAGAACATACCAGAAAATATTTGTAGCAAATACCAGCAGTAGTAAAATAACTCCAATCCATTTCTCTCTAGTGCCTAAAAGCAACAGCAACTTTCTTATATACATCAGCGCTATAAGTAAATAAAAAATTGCTGCTGCGGCTACAGAGCTGAAGAAAATCATATTATAACCACCGGATCCGTGTCCGGTTATTTTAGAAACAAACCAAGCAATAAGGAAAAATGGTGTTAAAAGGACAGCAACACCAACGAAATATTTATTGCCGGGCTGGCCGTTTGATAGTAGTCTTTTTTGAGCTCCTCCGATTCCGTAAATTGACGCTTCAGCTTCAACAATAAAATCGTATTGAAGATCGTGATATAAAAATATGGCAGGAAGATAGGCATAGTATCCTTTGCCATCGGTTTCCACTATTGTCCTCCAACGTTCCCCATCGCCATCAAACCAGCGGATTTTAAACATAAAAAAAGT
>JAYURB010000371.1:0-7166 GCA_043756425.1 Bacteroidota bacterium | reverse complement strand
TTATTCATAATGTATATGAAAACGGTCGATTCATTCGATCGTTCGCTGTTGGCCCTTCTAATCCATATTTTACGCCCATTGATGCTGTGTCGCCGTTCTTTGCAAACGCTGTATTAACTTCCGAAGATGGAAGCTTCTTTTTTCACAATGGTTTCAACGAAGACGCATTCCGTAAATCCATAGCGACAAATTTTAAAGCAGGAAAATTTGTGCGAGGAGGAAGTACGATAAGTATGCAATTGATAAAAAATGTATTTCTGACTCGTAAAAAGACAGTTGCTAGAAAAGCGGAAGAGGCTCTTATCGTTTGGCTGATAGAAAGCAACAGGCTAACGTCTAAACAAAGAATGCTCGAAGTTTACCTTAATGTAATTGAACTGGGACCTGATGTTTATGGTATAGGGGAAGCTTCGTATTATTATTTTAATAAGAAGCCTTCAGAAATAACATTGCCGGAAGGGATTTTTCTTGCCAGTCTTTTACCACGCCCTAAATGGTTTAAGTATAGTTTTGATACCTTGGGTAACTTAAAGCCTTACCTGGCTGATTATTATAGGATAGTTTCTGATTTTATGCTTCGTAAAAATTTAATTACTTCTGAAGATCATGCAAAGCTATTGCCAAATGTTAATCTTACCGGTCCTGCCAGGGAAATGATTGTTCCAAAAGATACTATGTTAAATTCAGTTGATGAAGAGTAAAAAATCAAGCCATATAATTCAACTGTTCAATTTTTCCCTGTAACTCAGTGAAATCAGGATTTTCATCGTATATATTTCGGATACGTAAAAGAAAATCTTGAGCCTGAAGAAGATAAAAACTTCTTACCCTGTTAAATTCTGTTTCATCCGTTTCCCCGCTTTCAATAGCCATTGCTTTAAGATCATCACCGATTTCACATAAAAAAATCCGGCAGCTTAATTCCAGTAAACAATAAAAGAAAAGGACTTCTTCAAAATCGTACTTAATAACTTCTCCGGCTTCGTACTGCCAATTGTGTACTTCAAAATCTTCTAGCATGGCATCTTCAAACATATCCAATCGCATTGCTTCGCGAATAAGATCATAGTGAGGATGTATTAAAATAAATTTTCCCGCAGCAATCGATATATTCACAAGTTGCTTGAACTCGCGTGAAACTTTAATATTAAGTTTATCTCCGTATAAAACTAAAGGTACCATAAGTATTATTACAAATATACAATTCAAAAGTTACTTTTACCGAAAACTTAAACAATAATATCTGTTTGGAATCTTACAGATTTTTCTTATATTGTTGATTCTGAATTTCAATTAATTATATATGCTTGGACTTAAATTACCAACGGATCCGCGTTGGGTTAATATTGTAGAAAAAAATATTGAAGAAATTCTTACCGATCATGCTTATTGCGAGCAGAAAGCAGGTACCAATGCAATCAACCTTATTGTTCATTTTCCGGAATGTACTGAACTCGTCGATGGTATGCTGGAACTGGCAAAAGAAGAACTGGAACATTTTCAGATGGTCCACGAGAAAATAAAAGAACGAGGATTTGTTCTTGGACGAGAGCGTCGAGATGAGTATGTTTTTGAACTTAATAATTTTATAAGAAAGGGATATCAGCGAAATTTTGTATTGGTTGATAAACTGCTTTTTTCTGCTCTTGTTGAAGCACGAAGCTGCGAGCGTTTTAAGGTACTATCTGAAAATATTAACGATGAAGATTTAAAGATATTTTATCGTGACCTTATGATAAGTGAAGCCAATCATTACACGCTGTTTATTCGTCTGGCAAGATTGTATGCCAATGGAATCGATGTGGATAAGCGTTGGCAGGAGTTCTTGGATTACGAAGGTGAAATCATTCGCAAATACGGGAATAAGGAAACAATACACGGTTAAATTGAAATGTATTTTTTCTGATTAAGTTAAAAAAAATACATCTATCTTAAAAATCAGTTCCCTCAAATTGGTTGATTGCAGTTTTCCATTCATCGGGTACAACAATAGAATTGTTTATTTCATAATTGAACATTACTAAGACGGATTTGGCAGAAGCAAGAATTGTTTCATGATTCTCTGCAATCATTAAGAGTTCATAATCCAGTGTAATGCTTTTTAGTCCTATTCTCGTACATCGTGTTTTTACAATAACATTATCCTTAAAGTTAACCGGAACTTTATAATCAATTTCAATTCGTGCCAGTATAATACCTTTTTTAGACCAATCGTAATTCCAGTGAACTATATGATTAAAATACTTTATGCGAGCCTCTTCTATGTAGGTAAGGAAATTAGCGTTGTTGATATGACCGAAGGTATCCATATCGGAAAAACGAAGAGAGACGGAAATAGAATGTTTAAACAATTTATTTAGAATTAGAAATCAATGCTGAATAATTACTTAGGCAACAATTTTCAGGAAAACTTTTTAGATACCACTAGTTCCTTATTTTCCCCATACTGATAAAATCCTTCTCCTGATTTCACCCCAAGTTTGCCGGACATAACCATATTTACGAGTAATGGACAAGGAGCATACTTTGGGTTTCCAAAGCCGTCGTGCAGTACCCTGAGTATGGAAAGGCAGACATCCAGTCCAATGAAATCAGCAAGCTGCAAAGGGCCCATAGGGTGGGCCATACCCAGCTTCATTACCGTGTCGATTTCTGTAACACCTGCTACACCTTCAAACAAAGAGTAAATTGCTTCATTGATCATTGGCATTAAAATTCTGTTTGCTATGAAACCGGGAAAATCATTGACTTCTACGGGAATCTTTCCAAGTTTTTTAGAAAGATCAAAAATTTGATTGGTGACTTCCTCAGAAGTTGAATAACCACGGATTACTTCAATAAGTTTCATTACCGGCACCGGATTCATAAAATGCATGCCTATAACCTGAGCCGGCCGCTTGGTTTGAGCAGCAATTCGAGTTATTGAAATAGAAGATGTATTTGTTGCAAGTATGGCACCTAATTTACAATACGAATCAAGGTCCTTGAAGATTTTACATTTAAGTTCTAAATTCTCTGTAGCAGCTTCCACAACAAGATCACTTTCTTTAACTCCTTCTTCCATAGAAGTAAAAGAACTTATATTGTCAAGTGTAGATTTTTTTTGCTGTGAAGAGATTTTTTCTTTAACAACCATGCGTTCCAGATTTTTTTCTATGGTTGCAATTCCTTTTTTTAAAGCGTCAGGAGAAACGTCTACGAGGTTAACGGAATAACCGTTCTGCGCAAATATATGAGCTATTCCATTTCCCATGGTTCCGGCTCCCAATACTGAAATTTTCATAAGAGATATTTATTTTATTAAAATCACAAGAAACCTAAAGTAGCAGATTACTTACCTTTTCGTTTTAAAATAATTAAAACAGTATAAATCATTATTTTAAAATCAAGAGCAAGCGACATGTTTTCTATATAAATTAAATCGTATTTTAAACGCTCAACCATTTGTCCAACGTTTTCAGCATATCCGAATTTTACCTGTCCCCAGGAAGTAATTCCCGGCCGCACCTTGTGCAAATGACGGTAGTGAGGAGCAAATTCCATAATTTTATCAATATAAAACTGCCGCTCCGGTCTTGGTCCAACAATAGACATATCGCCAATTAAAACATTATAAAACTGAGGTATTTCATCTAGTCTGATCTTGCGCATCCATCGACCAAATCGGGTAACCCGTGCATCGAACTGACTGGAAAGCTGAGGACCGTGCTTTTCTGCCTCTGCCACCATAGATCTGAATTTAAAAATACGGAATGGTTGTCCATGCCAGCCAATTCTTTCATGGCTGTAAAATAAAGGTCCTCGCGAGGTTAATTTTACTCCTAGTGCAGCGAAAATATAGACAGGAAGTAAAATAATCATAAGAAATATGGAGATAAAAATATCAAGTATTCGCTTTACTGAACGTTGCCATATGGGCATCAGTAATGGATTTATTTCTATAAGCGGTGCCCCAAAAATTGCATTCATTTTAACGGAGCCGGAAAGAATATCATACATGTCAGGAATGATCTTAATGATAACAGGTAAATCTTCCAGCTCATTGATGATTTTACCTATATTCAGGTGCTCGGAAGATTCGAGAGCAATAATTGCTTCTTCCACCTTGCTGTTTTCGATGATCTCTCTCAAATTACTAATGCCACCGAGATTGGCCATATGAGCGGCAAGTAAATGGTCGTTATTACCATCTACATGCACAAAACCAATAAAAGAATTTCCTTCAACACTATATTCTTTTTCCATTTGCATTAGTAATTGAACAGCATTGGTATTGCTTCCGATCATAACAGTATTGAAACGAATTTCCTTATGACGAATTTTACGTATAATTCTTGAACTCAAAATGAAACGAAAAAGAGCCGTATAACTAAAATGCAAGGTTAGAAGGGTGAAGAAGGTATGGTAATATGTTTTATAAGAAATGATTGTATCGTCTAAAAGGAAAAGAAAGAAAATAATTAGAACTCCAATTACAGAAATATAAAGTGTTTGTCCAAGTTCGCGAAGTCGGCTTCTTCTGTATATGTTTTGATAAGATCCCATAAGGGCATACATAGCAACCCAACAAAGAGGAATGATAAGAATTCCCCAGATAAAATTTTTATCCTCTAAAAGCATTTTTGGATAAAAAGTTTGTAATTCAATATAAATTTTCCGGTAAATGAAAAACAATCCCCAGGCAAAAACGGCAGCCAGCCAATCAGCCAAAATAAATTCAAGGGTATGTCTGCGCTTATTCATTATCAATAAACAACCTTAAGATTATCAAAATACAAATTCGCTGTGCTTAACGTGTTTCCTAAATTAGCTTGAATAAATATTTTCTCATCAATACCATCTGTTGTTACAGCACCTAATTTATCCAGAGTAACGTAGATTTTTTTCCATTCAGCACTCGCCCGAACTGAAATTAAATCTGTCTTTATAATTCCATTTAGTGTTGTAATAAAAACACCAATGGAAAAATCAACATCGCCCTTATAATTCAACTCCAGGAAAGACGGAACATTTAATGGAAGCACAAAGGTTGTTGAAGAAGCTACTTCAAAAAAGGTATGAGCAGAATCAAGTGTGCATTTTCCGGAATTACCTTCATAAGAATCAGGATCTGATTGTTGTGTAATAACTAACGGAGCATAATCAATATTCGTTGTCTGCAGCGTTAAACTGGCATCGTCAAAGTCTTCAATCTGTGCAAAGATGGCGCCTGGATAATAGGAGATGGAAGGATTAATTTTAAGAGTATCCTTTGCTATTATTGCCAGGGAAGTATCGAAAGAAATATATTTGGGATATGCTGCTCTTGTTCCGGAAATGCCATTTTCAAGAACTCCTGCTTTAATAGAGATTTTATGATTACCTTCTCCAAGGATTGGAATAGTAGCAGGTAAAGGAAAGGTTCCGAGGTATTTATTATCTAGTAGAACCCATGCGTCTAAAACCTTATTCGAATTACTACCCTGAGTAGCATATTCCGTTTGCAAACTAAAATTGTCGATATACACATAACCGGCCGATGGTGAAGCAGGGTCAATCAGGGAACAAGAGTTAATACTAATTCCTAAAAAAAGTAAAAGAATGAATTTCCGGATTTGATCCATTGCCATTAAACTATTACATTTAAGGAACTATTTATTTTGTCCATTACCTGATGTGCTACAGTTAAAGCATTTAATCCTTCTTCAACAGTAACCTGTGTTGGCAGATCATTCAGAATTGCATTAATAAACTGTTCCAATTCCATTTTAATAGCATTGTTTTCTTCGATTTTCGGTTGATCGAAATATATTATTTTAGAACCTTTAATGCCAAGATCAATAGTAATATCCAGGGGCCCGGCTTCACCAACAAGATTCTTTAATCGAACTACTTCAGTTTTCTTTTTCAGAAAATCAACAGATATATATGCATCGCGTTGAAAAAACCGGCTCTTACGCATACTCTTTAAAGAAATTCTGCTCGCCGTTAAATTTGCTACACAGCCATTGTAAAATTCTATGCGTGCATTGGCAATATCCGGAGTATCGCTTACTACAGCAACACCACTGGCAAGTATTCTTTTAACAGGCGATTTTACAACGCTTAAAACGATATCAATGTCGTGAATCATGAGGTCGTGCACAACAGGCACATCCGTTCCCCGGGGATTGAATTCTGCCAATCGGTGAGTCTCTATAAATAAAGGCTGTTGAAGAAATTCCTTTGCTGCTAGAAAAGCAGGATTAAATCTTTCCACATGACCAACCTGAGCTTTTACCTCAGCTTCCTGAATTAATGATAATAATTTCTTTCCCTCAGCCACTGTATGAGTTACAGGCTTTTCAATAAATATATGTTTTGATTTTTTTACAGCTTGAAGACCGTATTCGAAATGGGTTAGGGTGGGGGTAACAATATCAATAGCTTCACAAGCATCGATGAGGTCGGCAACATTGTCAAAACTTTTAATTCCGGTTTCGGCGGAAACTTTTTGAGAGATTTCCCGATCATGATCGAAGAAACCGATAAGTTCAGCAGTCTTAATTTCATTCAATAGACGAAGATGAATTTTACCCAAATGACCTGCGCCTATAACTCCTATTTTCAGCATCTTGCGATATTACTTCGCGCGAAATTAACAAAAAATAAGGCCTTAAAAAAACATTCTTTTTACAATTAATAACCAAATTAATACATAGAATGTTGATATGTTAACTTTTAACCTGTGATTTTAATGAATCTTGCTTATTTCTTTGCATTCATCATGACAGAATTATCAAAATTACCGGAAGATTCATTTAAACATAAGGGAATGCGGCAAAGACTTATCGACCAAATCAAAGCCAAAGGAATAACTCAGGAAGATGTTTTGGAAGCTATGAATCGTGTTCCCCGTCATTTTTTCTTTAACCAGGCTTTTCTAAATCAGGCATACTCCGATGAAGCATTTCAAATAGGGGCAGGACAAACGATTTCTCAACCGTATACTGTGGCTTATCAAACATCTTTACTTGGTATTAAGAAAGGTGAAAAAGTATTGGAAATCGGAACAGGAAGCGGATATCAGACATGTGTATTACTGGAAATGGGAGCCAAAGTTTTTTCTATTGAACGTCAGAAAGAATTGTTTGATAAAGCATCAGAACTTTTACCGCTTATGGGATATAATCCTAAACTATTTTATG
>JAYURB010000370.1:0-18926 GCA_043756425.1 Bacteroidota bacterium | reverse complement strand
TTGACTACGGAAGCCCACAATCCTATGAAATTGGCGGTGTAGTTGTCGTAGGCACAAAATTTCTCGACGAAGCAGTACTTATAAATATTTCAGGTTTGTCAGTTGGCGATACCATTGATGTGCCGGGTGATAAAATCTCAAAAGCCATAGAAAACCTCTGGAAACAGGGACTTTTTATAGATGTAAAAATTATTGCTTCCCGTGTTTTTGGAAAAAGAATATTTTTCGAAATTCGTTTACTTGAACGCCCAAGACTTTCAACATTTAATTTTAAAGGTGTAAGTAAATCTGAAGCTGATAAAATCAGGGAAAAAATAAACCTCGGCGATAAAGTCGTAACCGATAACTTACTCGAGACAACTAAAAATACTGTCCGCAATTTTTATGTAGAGAAAGGCTATATGAATACGGAAGTCAAAATCGAAAATGTTAGAGATACTTTATTCGTCAATCGAGAAAAACTAACCATTATCGTTGATAAAAAATCAAGAGTAAAAGTTGAGAAAATTGATTTTTCAGGAAACACTTTCTTTAGTGACAATAAGTTGAAGCGTGCCATGAAAGACACTAAAGAAAAAAAGTGGTGGAAGATTTTTACTTCTTCGAAATTTCTCGATGAAAAATATCAGGAAGACAAAATTAAAATCGTAGCAAAGTACGCCGACAAAGGTTACAGAGATGCGCATATAACTTTCGATTCCGTTTATCAGTCGAGCCCTGCCCGCGTTAATATTGTCATGAAGATTGAGGAAGGTCATCAGTATTTTTTCAGAAACATCTCCTGGCTGGGAAACACCAAACATACCTCTCAGGAATTAAGCTCCATTCTCGGCATTAAATCGGGCGACATTTACGACCAATCCGTTCTCGACCAACGCTTATTCATGAGTCAAAACGGAAGAGACGTTAGTTCACTTTATATGGATGATGGTTATTTATTTTTCTCCGTAACTCCCGTCGAAGTAAATGTAGAAAACGACAGTATCGATTTTGAAATGCGCATTTATGAAGGCAAGCAGGCGCGTATTAACAAAGTGACCGTTACCGGAAATGTTAAGACAAACGACAGAGTAATCATGCGTGAAATACGCACCCTACCCGGACAACTTTTCAGTCGTGCAGACATTATAAGAACACAACGTGAGCTTGCTCAATTAGGATATTTCGATCAGGAAAAACTTGGTGTTAATCCTGTACCAAATCCTGCCAATGGAACTGTTGACATTGAATATACTGTCGAAGAAAAACCTTCTGATCAGCTGGAATTATCCGGTGGTTATGGAGCCAACCAACTTGTAGGAACCCTTGGTCTTTCCTTCAATAATTTCTCAGCAGGCAACATCTTTAAAAAAGGCGCCTGGAGGCCATTGCCTTCCGGTGGAGGACAAAAACTTAGTCTGCGTGCACAAACCAACGGTAAATATTACCAGTCGTATAGTGCTTCCTTTACAGAACCATGGCTTGGAGGTAAAAAACCAAATTCTTTCAGTGTTTCTATTTTTCACTCCATTCAAACGAGCGGTTCATCTACCAATGAAAGCAACCGTTCTCAAATTAAAATAAGTGGTGTTTCTGTTGGCCTCGGTAAAAGATTAAAGAAACCGGACGATTATTTCAGCATCTTTCATGAAATAAGTTATCAGTATTATACGCTTCAAAATTACGGAGGAACCTTCCTTTTCAGTAACGGTGTCTCTAATAACCTGAGTTTTCAGGAGAGCATTTCCCGAAATTCTATTGATGCGCCAATTTATCCACGCACAGGATCTCAGCTATCTCTTACCTTGCAGCTAACTCCACCCTATTCGCTTGTTAACAATGTGAATTATTCCACTGCATCGGATGCTGTAAAATATAAATTCATTGAATACCACAAATGGAAGTTTTCATCCAGTTGGTTTACCAAACTTGCAGGAAATCTTGTTTTAAACACAAAGATTCAATACGGTTTTCTTGGATTATATAACAGGAACCTCGGAGCTTCTCCTTTTGAACGCTTTTATCTTGGCGGCGATGGATTAAGCGGTTTTTCTTTGGATGGAAGAGAAATTATTGCCCTTCGGGGATATGAAAATAATTCTGTTACACCACAAAATTCAAGTGGGTCTCAAATTGGCGGCACAATCTTTGACAAATACACACTCGAATTAAGATACCCTGTTTCTTTGAACCCAAGTGCAACTATTTATTTTCTTTGTTTTGCTGAAGCAGGAAATTCCTGGCTGAAGTTTAAAGAATTTAATCCGTTTAGCTCAAAAAGATCCATTGGAAGCGGAATTCGAATTTTCCTTCCTGTTTTCGGTATTTTAGGACTTGATTATGGTTATGGTTTCGACCCTATTTTCAATTTTTCTTCTGCGAACAAAGGCCATTTCCACTTCTCAATTGGTCAACAATTTTAAATTAATAAATTTGCAACCCTCAAAAAAATCGAATATGAAAAATAATTGGCTTACCCGATTTGTAAAAAAGAACATCCTTGTTTTGGCAGGATTCCTTTTTATATGTGTTTCAAATGCTTCTGCTCAGAAATATGCATATGTAAACACGCAATATATTCTTGAAAATATTCCTGATTATAAAGCAGCACAGCAAACACTCGACAATCAATCCATAACATGGCAAAAAGAAATTGAAGATAAATATGCCATCATCGATAAACTCTATAAAGCATACCAGGCTGAACAGGTTCTCCTTACCGAAGAAATGAAAAAGCGCCGCCAGGATGAAATTGGTCAGAAAGAAAAGGATGTAAAAGATCTTCAGAAACAACGATTTGGTTATGAAGGCGACCTCTTCAAGAAAAAACAAGAACTTATAAAACCTATTCAGGATAAAATTTATAATGCCGTTAAAAAATTGGCAACAGATCAAAGTTATGCCGTCATCTTTGATAAGTCAGGCGACCTGATTATGCTCTATACAAATCCTAAATATGATAAGTCTGATGATATTCTGCTTGCTTTAGGATATAAGCCTGCTGCTAAATCAACAGGATCAGGAAAAGGAACCACCGGAGGTTCAGGAAAAACCGACCAGGAAAAAACAAGTCCGAGTCCGGAACCAATAAGAGATGAAACAAACCCTAAAAAATAATTTATATTATAACCAACCACCACCTATGAAAAGATCAATCTTTATTGCCCTGTTTAGCTTAACAATAATTAGTTCTGCTTTTGCCCAAACCCTAAAATTTGGTCATATTGATTCAGGAGCTCTTATTCAAATGCTACCTCAAACAAAACAAGCTGACAGCACATTGAAAAAATTTGGCGAATCACTCGATACACAGTTGAAAGGTATGACTGCTGAATATCAAAGCAAACTTCAGGCTTATCAATCTAAAGCTGATTCAATGCCCGATTTGATTCGCTCAACAAAAGAAAAAGAATTAGGCGATCTGGGCCAACGGATTCAGGATTTTCAGCAAACAGCTCAGGAATCCATTCAAAAGAAAAAAGAAGAAATTTATGGTCCAATCCTGAAAAAAGCTGAAAGTGCCATAAAAGAAATCGCTAAAGAAAAAGCATATTCTTATATTTTTGATACAAGCTTAGGTTCAGTAATATTTGCTCAGGAATCTGATAACATCATGCCCCTTGTAAAAACTAAACTAGGAATAAAATAATTTCATCCTGTTTTTTTAAGGCCATTCATCAATCGGTGAATGGCTTTTTTATTTCCCTAAAACCGGTATCGAATAGAATCACTATTGAATCGTTAATATCTCCGGCTACCGGTGTATCCAACATTTACCGATTCAAGTACATTTACGTTAAATCTTCTGCGATTTCCTTCATGCGATTTCCTTTATTCATCCTTGTATTGGTTTCCTTTTCAAAATTCTCCGCGGGGCAAACACTCAGCAGCCTCCGCAGTAAATCTATTTCGCTCAAACAAGACACTGTAATACTCGATACGCTTAGCATTGCCCCCGGTACGTTATTCATCAAAGCAGGAGAAAGCTTCATTGACACATCTGCTTTCACGCTCGATTTTGCAAATGCTAAAATCATCTGGAAAAAAAATTCTGTATTATACAATCAATTAAACAGTGATTCCGTACGTACCACTTACAGGGTTTTTTCTTTCCTGTTTGGCAAAGAGTTTAAACACAAAAGCATAGACCTTATCAGTCGAAGTGGCGGCAACCTGCCTACTTATTACGAAGCGGGATCAGGTCTGCCTGAATTATTCAAAATGCAGGGACTTAGCAGAAGCGGAAGTATTTCCCGGGGAATAACGTTTGGAAATAACCAGGATGTTTTCGTAAACTCAAGTCTCAACTTACAACTCGCAGGAAAATTAAGTGAAAACGTAGACATACTTGCTGCAATTACGGATGAAAATATCCCTATTCAGCCCGAAGGAAATACGCAGCAACTGCAAGATTTCGATAAGGTTTTTATTCAACTCTCCAATAAAAGAAATAAATTAATTGCCGGTGATTTTGAATTGAAAAGACCGGACAGTTACTTTATGAACTTTTATAAAAAAGGACAAGGCGGTTTATTTACAACTGAAATTCCATTGCTCGGTAATGACACTGTCGGTAAAAAAAGGCTCTTGCGTTCAGGCATAAGTCTTGCTGTTTCGAAAGGTAAATTTTCTAAGTATATCTTGCCGGTAAAAGAAGGAAATCAGGGTCCATATAAGCTTCCCGGTAACAATGGAGAAATATTTATAGTAGTGCTCTCCGGAACAGAAAAAATTTATCTCGACGGTGAACTCCTTATTCGCGGTTCTCAAAATGATTATGTCATCGATTATAATACTGCTGAGGTAACCTTTATGGCAAAACGCCTCATTACAAAAGATTCGCGTATCACGGCAGAATTTGAGTATTCCGATAAAAATTATGCTCGTTCTCTGATATTCATAAACAATGAGTTTGAGAGTGACAAACTTAAAATTAAATTCAATCTATACTCAGAACAAGACAGCAAAAATCAACCGCTTTCTTTAGACCTTGACAGCAGTAGGAAAGCCGTTATGGCAAATGCAGGCGACAGTTTGCAAAATGCTGTCTTCCCTACAGCCGACAGTATCGCTTTCAATGCGAACATCGTGCTGTATCAAAAAAAGGATTCAATAACTGCTTCAGGAACTTATTCCATTTATCAATATTCTACCGATAAAGACAGTGCTTATTGGCAGGTTTCTTTCAGTGCTGTTGGGAGCAATCGGGGCGATTATATTGTTGATCTAAGCACAGCAAACGGAAGAGTATTTAAATGGATAGAACCTATTGGCGGCATTCCTCAAGGAAATTATGCGCCTGTAGCCCTTCTGATTACTCCGAAGAAACAACAACTCATTGTTTCTGGTTTTGATTATACCTTTAATAATCGCAACAGCATTAAAGTAGAAGGCGCTTACAGTAATTACGACATAAATCTGTTTTCCAAAAAAGACAAAGCTGATAATGTCGGTTATGCTGCCCGGGTTCTTTATAAAAATGAAGTTCCTCTTTCAGGCGACACAATAAAAGGTTGGAAATTATTGAATCGTTTTGAATATGAATACACAGGAAAGTTTTTTCGTCCCATTGAAAGATTCAGAAATGTTGAATTTGAACGCGACTGGAACCTGGGTACTACTTCAATATTAAACGATGAACATATTGGTTCTTATCAGATAAGTTTTTTGAAACCATCACTGGCAACTTTCAGCTACCAGCTGAAATCGTTTAACAAAGGAAGCGCTTACAAAGGACTATTAAACGGCATCAATACCGATTTTAAATGGAATAAATTTTCCATTACCGGCGACGGAAGCTTCCTATCAACACAGGGTTTAAATACAGAGACTCGTTACCTCAGACATTCTGCTAATGTTTCAAGGCCCTTTTGGATACTATTGCTTGGCTTACGGGAGAATAGCGAAAAGAACAGATTCCTTAACCGGTCAGGTGATTCACTTCTGGGAAACAGTTTCGCTTTTAATGAATTCCAGGGCTATATAAACACACTTGATACTGCGAAATCTAAAGCTTCCATTAGTTATAAACTGAGAGAGGACAGGCTTGCCTCGGCCAATAAATTGATTCCTGTAACACAATCAGAAGAAGCCAGGATAACTACAGAGTTCTCGAAAAATCGTAACAATACATTTCGTACAATTACGACGTACAGGGTATTAACGATTAAGGATTCCATTTTGTCCCGTCAAGAACCCGATAAAATTTTACTCAATAGAATCGATCACACGTTGAATATCTGGAGAGGGATTTTGTCATTCAACACCTATTATGAAGTTGGAAAAGGACAGGAACGCAGGCAGGAATATTATTACCTCCGCGTCAACGACGGACAAGGAGTATATGCTTATATCGGTGATGAAAACAACAATGGTGTAGAAGACCTCAATGAATTTTCCATTTCAGCTTTCCAGGATAAAGCAAATTACATACGAATTTATGTTCCAACCAATGAGTATATAAGCACACGCAGCAATCAATTTAATGAAGTGCTGGTAATTTCACCGGCAGGAAATCAAAGTTCTTATCAGGGAAAAGAGCCTTTCATCCATCGCTTTTCTAATCAGTTGTCGGCACGACTAGAAAGAAAGACTAAAAACGAATCACTTGTTTCATCATTAAATCCTTTTAAGAGTGACCTTTCCGATACCTTACTTATTTCATCTGCATCAGGAATAAGAAACACACTTTATTTTAACCGTACTCATACTGTTTTCGGCCTTGATCTTACGTGGCAGGAAAATAGAAATAAAGCATTTCTTTCAAATGGATTTGAAACCCGTATTCAACGATCGAGGATAGTGAATGTCCGATGGAATATTAACAGGCTTTTGCTGGCTACCATAAACTATGAAAATGGTGATAGAATAAATCAATCCGAATTCTTTTCCGGCCGCGACTATACGATTTTTTCAAACAACATTGAACCAAAAATAAGTATACAGCCGAATACGAATTTCCGTATGTCAGCATCGTATAAGTATGGAGATAAAAGAAATGCTGAGGGCTTAATCAAGGAAAGGGCTATCAGCAGTAAAATTAATTTTGAAGTAAAATATACCAGTGTCAATTCAGGAAATTTTTTGGCGAAAGTTTCTTTAATAAACATCAATTACAATGCTTCCGATGCAAGCTTTTTATCGTATGAAATGCTTGATGGTTTTAAAAATGGCAAGAATTCAACGTGGGGTTTGTCGATGCAGAGAAACTTAAACAATTCAATGCAGTTAAGTCTTACGTATGATGGAAGAAAATTAAAGGATTCACCGGTTGTACATACAGGGGGAGTTCAGTTCAGGGCCTATTTTTGAAAGGCTAAAGCAATTACTTAAGGTCTATTTCTGATTTGCCAATTAAAATACCTGCGTGGTAAATTTCAACGCTGTATTTTCCCGATATGAATTGAGATCCCTTTGCCCACATTACTACAACAGGAGTGCCGGCATTTTTATATTCTATGTTTTCCTTTAGGGTATAAGTAACATCAAGACCTTGCGATTTAAAAGTATCCTTATTGGTATTAGCCATTACCGATCCATCAGGATTAAGAACACGGACATATACATCAATAGGACCTTCATCGATTACATTATTCTCTCCCAAAGTGAACGTGGTACGTATTTTTTGAACCTGTTTCGCTTTGAAGGTAACCACTTCTTTACCACTATTTCTGTATCGTAAACCCTCTGTAGTAATATTAACTGCTTTCAAAATCGACCCGGCGGAAACCTTAGAAAAAAGGCGTGAATTTTCAGCAGAAAGGTTTTCGTTTTTGGACATCTCTTTACTAAGATTCGTAGAGAGATTCATATTTTCAATTTTTAATTGCGCTGTAATTTTATTGAGAGAATCAATGTTTGAGACATAGATGTCATTCATTTCTTTGAGCTTGGCCAGCTCCGCTTTAGCCCTTGCAATTTGGGCAGGCCCTCCTGCCTGTATCAACTTCTGGATTTCAACAACCTTTGCTTTTATTTCTTCGTCCTTTTCTGAAAGCTGGTTTTGGAGGTTTACATTATCGGATTTTAATTTTTCATATTCAGCCTTGAACTGGTTTAACTGCATTTGTAAAGCATCCTTTTCTGCAGTTGTAGTCACAATAGTCTGATTGGCAAGATCCAGGCTGTTTTTTTTATCAAAAAACTGCCAAAGCAGTAAACCATTCGTTCCCAAAAGAATAGTGATTACAATAATAACCACACCTTTTTTAGGTCCCTGTTCCTGGTAATCGTTCTTATTTGTTTCTGTTAAATCCATAGGATGGTGTTGGGATAATTTTCAGGATGAAATTGCATCTTTTTTACTCTCATCAACATAATTCAGGCGCAGGTCAGTTAGCATGCCTTCCAATAGACGGCGTTGTTCATCTGTCAGGTTATTGACAGTCTTTGCCTTTATTAATTCAAGCATATCAATAGATTGACCGGCTTGTTCTAAATTGCGCTCTATTTTATCGGTGGCTGGATTCTTCAATTTTCCCATTGCAACCATTGCTGTTGAATAAAAAATGTAAAGTAGTTGAGTAAATAATTGATCTTCGTTATTCATAAAATCTTATAACCTTCAATAGAATACAAATGTAATATTTTTTTAAAGTTAATAAATTATTTACACATACATGGAAGGCTTTATTTATACAATTCATGGTTAAAAAAAGGCTAAATTTTCATATTGAAGAGGATGAAACCACTTTTAAGCAGTAGTAGTAAGTATATTTTTAAAAGCCCTTATAAACGGGGCAATAATGTCGCCTGGATTCAAAGCGGAAAAGCGTATTTTGACCTCCTGGAAAAACTTATTGACTCCGCCCGGCAAGAAATTCATCTGCAGACCTACATTTTCGCTTCCGATGAAACAGGAAATAAAATTGCTGATGCTCTTATCAGGGCTGCAAAACGTAAAATACAGGTTTTTCTTCTTGTTGATGCTTTTGGATCGAAAGACCTATCTGCCCAAACGATCCAAAGTTTTAAAAATGCCGGTATTCATTACCGAGAATTCGGAAGGTTTTTCTCTCACGGAACCATGCATATCGGACGACGGATGCATCATAAAATTACCGTTATCGATGGTCAGATTTCTATTGTTGGAGGTATTAATATTTCCAATAACTACAATGCCATTCATGGCACTATACCCTGGCTGGATTTTGCTGTAATACTGAAAGGAAACATTAGCAGCCGCATTCGCTTCATTTGCATTAAACGATGGAAAAACAAGATTAAAACCGTCCATGATAAAAGAAAGTTTCTATTGTTTCCAACCTTATTAGCAGCTAAAGGAAGCAGTCCGGTTCGTGTGCGGAGAAATGATTTTACATTAAACAAATTTGAAATTTCAATAAGCTACAGGGAAGCAATTCGATCTTCTAAAAATTCGATTTTACTGGTGGGTGGATATTTTCTTCCAGGAGGAAGAACAAGAAGGCTATTGAAAAAAGCCATTGAGCGGGGTGTTGACATTTGTGTCATTGTCTCCGAACAATCGGATGTAACCCTGGTTGTAAATGCCCGGCGCTATCTTTACCAGTGGCTATTGAGAAATAAAATTAACGTCTATGAGTACCAGCCCTCCAATGTTCACGGTAAGGTTTTAATAACTGATAATAAATGGACATCCATTGGCTCGTACGACATGAATAATCTTAGTACCTACAGCAACATTGAATTAAATGTGGATATAAAAGACGAATTGTTTTCGGCAAACTTGTCCAACCATATTCATTCTATTCGGGAAAAAGATTGTAAAAAAATAAACCGGGAGGATTTTCAAAAAAAGTCAACTGTTTTTTATAAACTGAAGTTGTGGTTTTCCTACCGTATTGTTAAGACGTTTTTTGTATTGTCAGCTTTATTAGCAGGCAATGCAGAGGGAGAAAAATAATATTCCTCAGGCATTTCCGGCGATTCTTTTGACAAGAGTACGTTTGGCAAGCGGCAGGAAGGTCTCTTCAAAAGGAATGCTCATTTCTGTTTCAATGACATAGGTTGCGAGATTGGGAAGATTTTTATTGAATCGCAGCAAATCTGACTTTATTGCTTCAAAGGTATTCATGATGCTCTTTTCGTAAGTGCTCAAATAAGATAAATGAATTCCCCTGAATTTTTCAATAGGATTTTCAAAAATGCTTACATGATATTCATATACAAACGTGTCTGTGCTGGTTCCTTCTTTAAGGAAAACATAACCGCTTTCAGAATTCAAAGGGATTACACCAATGGGATAAATCTTTAATCTCTCTTCAACATAATCGTAGATTTTTTTTCCTTCTCGCAGATAGACTTCCATTTGTGGTATAGAATATTCAAGAATGCTTTCTATCTCCTGCATCAGAATATCATCCTGAACCATTTTTTCATAGATGATTTTAAACTGTTCCATATCGGCAGACTTATAACGGCCGGGGAAAAGATTGTAGAGTTGATTCTTATTATCTTTTAATGATTTAAGATTTCGGTAATGCTCAACAAGATCGCTGAGATAGGGATACAATCGATACTCCGTAAAATTCTCGCTCACATGCTGCAGGTAAGCCAGCAATACATATTTCTTGTATTCAAAATCTATGCGATTTTCAGTGATCCAGTTTTTATTGAGGAATTCCATATTAATATTTATAAATAAACGATTTAGGAGCTAAAATGTTTCTTTTAAAATTGTTGAAAATTTAGAGGGTTCCGTGTCGATAATGTTATAAGCCAGGGTAACTTTACCATGAATATTAATCAGTAAGATACAAAACTATGTTATTAAACGCAAAAAATCTCATCGTATTTCTTTCATTTTTAACAATTGCTGGTGGTTTTCAGGGCTGTGTTCCTGCCAGGCAGTTCGAAGATCTTCAGACCAAAGAAAAAAATTGCCAGGATGAAGCATCGAGGCTGAGAAATGAAAATCAGAATCTGAAGACTGAAAACACGGAAATGAAGTCTTCATCATCGGAAATGCAGAAAAATATCAGCAAGCTTTCTAATGATACAGCTGAAATGGGTACTTCTTACCAACGGTTAACAGGACTTTACAGTGAGCTCACAAAATCCTACGATAAACTTCTTTCTAACAATGAGAAATTACTTGCCGGGAATACAGAAGAAACAAAAAAATTAATTGTGCAGCTAAACAATGCCCGCGAAGATCTTCAGCGAAGAGAAGATCAGATGAAAAAGGATTCGGTGGCTCTTAATGACAGAGAAAACAAACTTGAAGAATTAAGAGAAAGCCTGAAATCGAAACAAAGTCGTGTCGATGAACTTGAAGCAGTCCTTAAAAGTGCTGATAGTACAGTCAACCGTTTGAAGACTGCAGTAAGCGATGCATTAATGGGCTATGAGAATAACGGACTTTCCGTTTATCAGAAAGAAGGTCGTGTATATGTTTCTATGGAAGAAAGGCTTCTATTCGCTTCGGGAAGCACCATCATTGAGAAAGAGGGTGCAAGCGCATTAAAAGACCTGTCAAAAATATTGGCAGGAAATAAGAATATTAATATTCTTGTTGAAGGTCATACAGACAATGTTCCTATAAGTGGGACCTTACCCAGCGGAGCGAAAGACAATTGGGAGTTAAGTGTTTTGCGGGCTACTTCTGTTGCCAAAATTATCTTAAGCAACAATTCCATTGAACCCGTAAGAATTACTGCTTCCGGCCGTGGTTCTTACAAACCCGTTGACCTTGCCAGTACATCAGAAGCCAGAAAGAAAAACAGACGTACAGAAATTATTCTCTCTCCGAAGTTAGACGAACTTGCAAAACTGCTTGATCATTTCGGGAAGAAATAGTCGAATGATTTTTCTATAGTAGTGAAAGCATTTAAGCGCATGTTTTTTTTAACCACAAAGTTCTCAAAGGTCTATACACAAAGTTCTCAAAGCCCTTGTGCACTTTGTGGTTAAACCTTTGTGCACTTTGTGGTTAATTTTCAACTAACCCCTTCCCGAAAGAGAAATATGTACGCAAAAAAAAGAGGTCGTAAAGACCTCCATTTATAATCAGTTTTATTTTATGCTAAGCTTACTGCCCATAAATACCTCTTTTCTTCCAGGTAATTTTATAAGAAGCTTCTAAACTTAAAAAAGTAAAAGAATCGTTTACATCAGGATTACCTCTTCTGCTGGCAGTCTTCTGAAAGCCATAGGTGCCTTGTCCTGTTGGATCTGAAATATACTTAGCCATTTCAAAAGAAGCCGCATCCGGGAAAGAAGCACGAAGTTCTTCATACGTTGCATAGCGGTTACTTACATCATCCAGATAATCTGTGAGGAAGTAATAGTAATTAAATTCAGCAGAAAATGTAAGCAGCTTACTGAAGTAGTAGCGAACACCTCCACCAAAAGGGAAGCCCACATTAATATTGCTATATATTTTCGAACTTTTTATTTCAGGATTATTTGTTCCCTGACCTTCTGTGCGAAAGTCTCTAAGGCTTGTCTCGTACACGCCATCTTTTTGAATGACTTGTCCTTCACCTTGACCAGAATTTTCCGGAACAGTATGAATGGAGCCGTCATTCCAGTAATGGTAACGATTATCTAATGACTGATTACCATTAAACAAATCCGCTTTAGGCTGACCATAAAATACACCTACACCCGCTAAGAAAAAGAAGCTAAATTTAGGTTTACTCAATGGAGCAAAAAGGTTAGGAAAAAAATTGTAGGTGAAATCCGTTTCAACACCAAATAGGTCGTTACGGAAACCTATGCCGCGTCTGTAATTTCTTAGATCCAAACCTTCTTTACCGCCCATTGCTTCTGTTTCATCGTATTGTAAACGATGCCAGCTAAAACGCATTTGAAGATCAAACACAGAATAACGTGTACCCGATCGTTTAGGATTATTCAGAAAGTCCCTGATGGTAATAGCTGACCCAAGGTTTGCCGAAGAATAAGGAATATTCTTTTCATTACCAAGATCGCCAACGTAATTGACTACGCCACCGGAATATGAAATGTTAGCAGTTCTTTGTGCGAAAAGAGCAGAAGAACTTGCACAAATTAGAAGGAGCAGGAAAATTCTTTTCATGAGAAAGAGGTATTTAATGTTGGTACAAGGGCTTAATAATTTTATTCTATGAAGATAAAGGAAAAAATGTTTCGAAAAATCAGAATTTTGGCTAACGGCCTTCATATTGGGTGAATAATGTCTCAGTTATTCGCCAAATAACGAAAAAGATGGGTGGAGCTCTTAAAAATTAACTGCTCGGGTAAGAATTTTAAGATACTCCTCGCCTTTCTTAACTCCAAAAGAAGTTGAAAAATATTGATTAGAAATGATGGATTTCTTACAGTTAATAGTTTAGTGCTTTAAAGAGGAAATGAAGAAGTAGTGTTTTTATTTGTTCTATGAAATAAATTTTCCATTAAAAAAATTAATACCTTGTTATAAGTTAGAAACCAATAAACTATTTCAAAATGAAAAAACTTTTACTACTTACTTTAATTTGTATTACTCAATTCGTAAATGGACAGCCTGCACAGTTATTTCAATCTAAAGCAAAATCAAGTGATAATTCCGGCAGAAATAACTTTTCAGAAAATGAATTACAAAAAAATCCAAATGGTAGGATGGTTAATAGAAAAATCCAGCCGGCAATACTTTCAAAAACCAATGCCAATGCTAAAAGTACTTCTTTTTCATTAATTGCTTTAGTTGATAGTATTTATTATTGGAGGTTGCCTTTAATGGGCAATACCTGGATCTTACTTCGAAGAGACTCCTATACCTATGATATCAACAATAACCAGACAAGTTATTTATATCAAGTTTGGAATGGCAATGCATGGGTAATTGGCGCTCTTTATACTTATACCTATGATGCCAACAATAACAAGACAAGTTATTTATATCAAACTTGGAATGGCAGCGCATGGGAAAATAGAAGTCTAATCTCCTATACCTATGATGCGAATAATAACCTGACAAGTTTGTTAAATCAAACATGGATTAGCAGTACATGGGTAAATGACGCTCTTTATACTTTTACCTATGATGCCAACAATAACATAACAAGTTATTTATATCAAACTTGGAATGGGAGTGCATGGGTAAACATTGGCTCCAAATACTCCCATACCTATGATGCCAACAATAACCTGACAAGTATGTTAACTCAAACTTGGTATGGCAGTGCTTGGGAAAATTCCTATCAATACTCTTATACCTATGATGCCAACAATAACCTAACAAGTCAGTTAAATCAAACTTGGTTTGGTAGTGCTTGGGTAAATGACAGTCTAATCTCCTTTACCTATGATGCCAACGATAACCAAACAAGTCAGTTAGATCAAACTTGGTATGGTAGTGCATGGGGAAATGGCCATCAATACTCCTATACCTATGATGCCAACAATAACAAAACAAGTCTGTTGTATCAAATTTGGACTGGCATTGTATGGGAAAATATCAGTCTAATCTCCTTTACCTATGATGCCAACGATAACCTGACAAGTCGGTTAAATCAAACTTGGAATGGTAGTGCATGGGTAATTGATTATCAATACTCCTACACCTTTGATGTCAACAATTTCAATTTATCGAGGGTGTACAATGACTTTGATGCCTTAGGCCAGCTTGTCTCTGGAGATAGTACCTATTATTATTTCCATACAGTTGTCGGTGTTAATGAACTCAAGGCTCTTAATGAAAGCATAAAAGCCTATCCTAATCCTTTCGCTAATGAAATTAAAATAATATTTGAAGATAGAATGGATAAAATTGGCGAAGTTGTTTTGGTTGATGCACTGGGAAAAGAAATTTTAAGAGAAAAAATTACTCAAGCTGAAACAATAATAAATACTGAAAAACTTTTGCCCGGGTTTTATCTGCTGAATTATTCGGATGGGGATAGAGCTGCGAATATTAAGCTTTTGAAATTCTGACATCGTTGAAATTTCGTAAAATTATCGTGCTGCGACGGGCTTGTCATCCATCATAAAGCTTCCTTTCTCACTCAAAGCTAAATGCATTTCAAAGTTTCGAAGGACATTTCCGTCAGCCGGTGTAAATGGTCGAGTAGGGAAAGATATTTCAATCTAATTCCCTGCTGTTGAGTTTGAATATAAAGATGGCCTGAGTAAGAACATCGAGAACAAGTTGGAAAAGATGTCAACTATTTTTAAAAAGTCACATCAATTTTTTTATATGCTCTAAAAGAACAGGCAAATCTTCTTTTACAGTTGCATAGATTGTACTCATTGAAACGCCAAAATACTCATGAGATAATTTATTTCTCATGTCCTTCATGAGCTGCCCTTCAATTTGCGGATTTGTTTTTTTAAAATCGGCGCTTATTTTTGATGCGGCATCTCCGATTATTTCGAACCGTCTGATTACTCCGTCCTGAACAAGAATATTAGTTGGAAATTCATATTCACTCATGTCCTTTACATGCTGAAAAATAACATTAACAGATTCGGAAATATCTTCCAGATAAACTTTATCTTCTCTTGCATTCATAAAATAGAAATTGCTTCTGCCAAAACCCTTTCACGTATAGAAGGTTTAATAGCGTTGAATTCAACCATATCAATTTTTTTTGATGTTGATTCCGATAATTCCCGTTCCAGTTTAAGAAACTGAAACAATGTAAATTTTCCGGATGTTTCTATCAAGAGGTCAACATCACTGCTCTCTGTCTGTTCATTTCTTGAATACGAACCAAAAACAGAAGCCCGTTTTATTGGATAATTTTTAAGTACGCTAATTATCTGTGATTTTATTAGATCAAAGTTCATACTTTGTAAAAGTAATAATAAATTTTCTACTTGAGTACGAAAAAACACTTGTAAAACAAGCCTTGAAAATGACAGTTAATTAAAAACAAATAATGAAATACATAAGAAATTTGAAAAACTTTAAAGTGAGAAATTAATTTGGGTTGAAAACAAAAAGAAGACAAAGGAAGAATTATATCAATTTTTTTCCGTAAATCTAATGGGTGGAGTTTCCGCTACGCTTGACTTCGCATCGATCAATTTGTCCTTACCGTTCTCGAAGATAAATAAATTGAGATATGGAAATTAACGACAAATGATTGACAAGTACTTCGCAGCCGGGGAATTTTTACTTTTTACATAATTCAAAAAAATTAATACCTTGGAACATGATTTAAAACAATTTACTATTTCAACATGAAAAAACTTATACTACTTGTATTCATTTGTATTACTCAATTCGTAAATGGACAGACTTCACAGTTATTTCCTTCAGGAGCAATATCAAACGATAATTCCGGCAGGAATAACGTTACGGGTAATTCATTACAAAAAAATCTAAATAGCAGTATGGTTAATGGCGAAAACCTGCAGAAATTTATTACAAAGAAGAAAGACAATTCTAATAACCATACTTTTGCTTTAACTGCTTTAATTGATAGTGCTTATACTTGGGAATTGGATACTTTAAACAATGTTTGGAAATTAATTGGAAAATATTACCCTGCATATGATGTCAACAATAACCAGACAAGTTTGTTAACTAAAAATTGGACTGGCAGTGCATTTGTGAATAGTATTCTATCCTCCTATAACTATGATGTCAACTATAACTTGACAAGTTATTTATATCAAACTTGGAATGTCAGTGCATGGGAAAACAACTTTCAATACTCTTACACCTATGATGTCAACAATAACCAAACAAGTCAGTTGATTCAAAATTGGAATGGCAGTACTTGGGAAAACAGCCTTCAATTCTCCTATACCTACGATGTCAACAATAAACTTACAAGTGATTTTACTCAATATTGGAATGTCATCGCATGGGAAAATAACTCTCAATCCTCCTATACTTATGATGCTAACAATAACCGGGCAAGTATTTTTACTCAATCATGGAATGGCAGTGCATGGGTGAATAGCACTTTAGACTCCTCTTACTACTATAATTTAAACAATAAACTGACAAGTTATTTAAATCAACGTTGGAATGGCAGTGCCTGGGTGAACAAATTTCAACATTTCTTAGCTTATGATGCCAACAATAACCAGACAAGTTATTTATATCAAAGGTGGAATGGCAGCGCTTGGGAGAATAAAAATCTATCCTCCTATACCTTTGATATCTACAATAACCAGACAAGTTATTTATCTCAAACCTGGAATACCAGTACCTGGGTGAATAGCAGTCTATCCTCCTTTACCTATGACGCCAACAATTTTAAATTATCAGAAGTCTACAATTCATATGATACTATTGGCCTGATTACTTATACAGATAGTACTTATTATTATTTCCACACAGTAGTCGGTGTTAATGAACTCAAAGCTCTTAATGAAAGCATAAAAGCCTATCCTAATCCTTTCGCGAATGAAATAAAAATAATAGTTAATGGTAACATGGATAAAATAGGCGAAATTGTTTTATTTGATGCACTAGGAAAAGAAATTATAAGAGAAAAAATAACTCACACAGAAACAATAATAAATACGGAAAAGCTTTCTCCCGGGTTTTATCTGCTTAATTATACGGATGGAAATAGGATTGGGAATACTAAGCTTTTGAAATTCTAAAGACGGTTATTTTTCGAAGAAAAACCCTCGCGCGGCCTAGTTCTATTAAAGCAGTAAATTTAATATTTCCTTCTAGTCTTTCTTCAGAAGGATGAAACGAAATGAATACTAATTTGCAATATTTAACCGGGACCAAACAATTACATCTAAACCCGTTCTATTTTACAATGATTTTTCCTTTATCTAAAGTCCGGTTTAAGTTACTTAACTGATAAAAATATATTCCTGGTGTCAGCTGATCGATAGGAATGGTAAGTACAGAAGAATGAATGGAAATACTTTTTACTACTACACCAAAAGCAGTTATAAGTTGTAAGCTCAAATTCTTGTATAGGTCTTCCTGTTTGATTTCAAAAATCAAATGATTATTAGCTGGAATAGGATAAATTTTTGGATGGATTAAATATGGATCAAATTCTTGTATGCCGACATTGCATATTTCAAAAGCACCAATTTCCAAAACCTGGTTACATAATCTCTGATTACCGGCTAAATCAAACGAGGGAAGATTCACACTCGGTGTATCACCTGAATTAATACATGGTGATATAGGTTGAATCGACAAATCCTCTGCAGATGAATCAACGAATAAAGGATTAGCATCTATACAATTTACGTATGTACCCGTAAAATTTCCCGGAGCATCCCAATAGTAAAATGACCCACTTCCACCCTGGATGTCACAATTGTAAAATGTGGGTTGACTGCTTTGCAAAAGAGCGATCTGATCACCTTGGTGGTTATACGCTGTGTTTCCCCACAAAATAGTATTTATTATAACAGGAGTGCAATTATCGCCGATGCAGATTCCTCCTCCGTACATGTTTGAATTATTATAGGCAATCGTATTATTGATAATTTGCGGTGTTGAAGCGTGGTAACAAAAAATTCCCGGACCATAATCATTGCCACTATTGAAGGCAATCAAATTACCAATAATATTTGGCGATGTTCCAACAGAGACAATCCCAATTGAAGTATGCTTAATTGTATTATTAATAATGTTTGCGCTGCCCGTATATTCTAACCCAATGCCATGTCCACTTGAATTAGAAATAATATTACCAATAATTTGAGGTGCAGAATTATGTATAAAATCTATCTGACCTCCATTGTTAGATATTACATTGTTAACAATTGAAGGTGATGAATTATCACCATAAATAGCGCCTCCATAATAGCTGGAAGCATGGTTAGAATAAATTTCATTGCCGGCAATTTTCGGGCTGGCAAAATCACAATAAATGGCTCCTCCAAGTGAGGCCGTATTATTTCTGATTAAACAACCTTCGATACGAATTTTCGAAAAAGCGGAAATAAAAAATCCGCCACCATGGTTGTAATTATTCGAACCGTTTGCATTGCCTTTTTGGATAGTACAATTTATAAACAAGGATGAATCCTGTGATACTGAAATCCCATCGAAACGAAGCCCCCGC
>JAYURB010000369.1:0-7211 GCA_043756425.1 Bacteroidota bacterium | reverse complement strand
ATATCTTCGGATAAGAAAAAGACAATCACTGCCCCCGCTGGCAGATAATTATTTTTAACTCAATAAGTCCAAATAAGTGAAAACCGATAAATTAAAAGAAAAGTTTGCTCAGGTAGCTTTACCCATGGCCGGCGAACTAAAAGAGTTCATCCGTGAAAACGGAAGTCAGGTAATTGGTCAATATACCATTGAACAGGTATACAGTGGTATGAAAGGTATGGTTGGTATGGTTACTGAAACGAGCAAACTCGACCCTGAAGAAGGTATTCGTTTTCGTGGTTACACCATTCCTGAACTTCGGGCAAAATTACCCAAAGCCCCGGGCGACAGCGAACCGCTGCCTGAAGGAATTTTTTACCTCATGTTAATCGGTGATTTACCTACCGTTGACGATGTAGTCACCGTCAGCAATGAATGGGCTCGCCGAAGCAATGTCCCTAAGCATGTATTCGATATGCTTGATGCATTGCCAATAAATACGCATCCCATGACTCAGTTCAGCATGGCCGTTATGGCTTTGCAAACGGAATCAGTTTTTGCTGCCGCTTACAGAAAAGGACTTAGTAAAAAGGAATATTGGGATCCTATGTACGAAGACGTAATGAACCTTATTGCACGTCTTCCACGCATAGCAGCCTACATTTACCGTCGCATTTATAAAAACAAAGTTCATATCGAACCCGATCATAAACTCGATTGGGCGGCCAATTTTGCTCACATGCTTGGCTACGACGATTACGATATGAAACGTATGATGCGTTTATACCTTACCCTGCACGCCGACCACGAAGGAGGAAATGTTTCTGCTCATGCCACACATCTTGTAGGTTCTGCTTTAAGTGATGCTTACCTATCTTTCGCTTCTGGCATGAATGGTTTAGCTGGTCCGCTGCACGGCCTTGCCAATCAGGAAGTGGTTCGTTGGATTGCTGATCTTAGAAATTACTACGATGGTGCAATGCCAACCAAAGAGCAGATAACAGAATACGTTATGAAAACGATGGACGAAGGAAAAGTGGTTCCCGGCTATGGTCATGCTGTTCTGAGAAAGACAGATCCAAGGTTCCTAGCACAAATGGAATTTTCAAACAAATATATGCCTGACGACGAAAATTGTAAAATCGTCCAAATGCTTTATGAAGTTGTTCCGCCAATTCTTTCCGGAATTAAGAAAATAAAAAATCCCTGGCCAAACGTCGATGCCCATAGCGGAGTAATTCTTATTCATTATGGAATGGTTGAATATGATTTTTATACCGTTCTATTTGGAGTAAGCCGCTCCTTAGGAGTTCTTGCTTCTTTATTATGGGATCGTGCTCTTGCTCATCCTATTGAAAGACCGGGTTCACTTACTTATGAAGGGATGAAGGATAAAGCTTCCAAAGCTCACGCTTAAAAAGGTTCTTTCCATTATGCCAAAAGAAAAAAATCGCTGTCCCTGGTGCCTATCCACACCATTAATGATGCAATACCACGACGAAGAATGGGGTGTTCCTGTGCATGATGACAGGCTTCATTTTGAATATATCGTCCTTGACTCATTCCAGGCCGGACTCAGCTGGAGTACAATTTTGAATAAACGCGAAAACTTTCGAAAAGCTTTTGATGGTTTCGACCCCGAAAAAATTTCACGGTATAAATCTCCTAAAATTGAAAAACTTATTGGCGATGCAGGAATAATCCGCAACAAACTGAAAATATTCGCAACTGTTTCAAATGCTAAATCCTTTTTAGAAGTAAGAAAAGAGTTTGGAACATTTGATAAATACATCTGGCAGTTTACCAATGGAAAAGTCATTAATAATTCCCTGCAAACTCATAAAAATATACCTGCCCGAACAAAAGAAAGCGATACCATGAGCAAAGACCTAAAAGCACGTGGATTTAAATTTGTTGGATCAACAATTTGTTATGCTTACATGCAGGCAGCCGGAATGGTGAACGATCATTTGGTTTCTTGCCACAGACATAAAAAATCTAAATAGTGTTTTCCTGAAAGAGAATTTAAATTCCAAGTTCATAGAGAATAGATTTAAATTCACTTAATATCATGGCTGTAGCACCCCAGACCGTAAGTCCGTCAATATTATAATAGGGGGTGAGTAGAGTAATGCCGCTGCTTTGTTTTATTTTTTTTTCTCCAATGCGTTTTTCATCCATTATTTTTTCAACATCCACTTCAACTATACGCGCAACTTCGCTGGTATCGGGATTGAATACAGGTTTTTTATTATAAATACCTACAAATGGAAAGACTAAAAAATTACTTGGTGGAATGTATAATTCAGTGAGTGGTCCAACAATTTTTATTTGTTTTTTATCAATTCCCGTTTCTTCCCAAGTTTCACGAATAGCCGTAGCTTCAATGCTTTTATCGATTATTTCGCAACTTCCTCCGGGTAGTGAGACCTGTCCACTGTGCACTCCGTCATAAACAGGCCGCACAATCAAGGGGAAACGCAAACTCCCTTCATGCTCATATAGCAAAATAAGAACAGCACTGCGTTTAGGGTTTTCAGGGACTTTAAATCTGGAAAGATTAATTCTCCTTTCCGGATGAGCCATTTTATATTGCGCTTCCGGTCCGGGTAAGGGCAGGGATAATCTGCTTCTCAGAGATCTGCTTATTTCATTTAACATTTTTTCAATTTACTGATGCGACCCTGTCATGATTTACTGCTGCAATAACCGGATGTTTTCTTTCACCAATTTGCTGACGCCACATGGCAAAGTATAATCCTTTGGAATTCAGAAGCTCCTGATGGGTACCGGATTCTACGATGTGACCTTTTTCAAGCACAAGTATCCGGTTTGCATGCATTATTGTACTTAAACGGTGAGCAATTAAAATTGTTATATGTTCCTGCTTTTCTGAAAGATCTCGTATCGTTTCGGTGATTTCTTCTTCTGTAATGGAGTCAAGTGCTGAAGTGGCTTCATCAAAAACGATTAATCTTGGCTTGCGCAGAAGAGCACGGGCAATAGAAAGACGCTGTTTTTCTCCTCCTGAAACTTTTACACCGCCTTCACCAATTACCGTGTCAAGTCCTTCTTTTGCTCTTCTTAAAAGGCTGTGACAAGATGCTTTGAGGAGAACGTCCATACATTCTTCATCGGTAGCTCCGGGATTTACAAACAATAAGTTTTCCCGGATAGAACCGCTGAATAACTGTGAGTCTTGTGTAACCAGTCCAATCTGTTCACGCAATTCATCTTTATCAATATTTTTTCCGATAACATTATTGTAAAGTATATTTCCTTCATTGGGAAGATAGAGTCCGACAAGTAGTTTAACAAGCGTTGTTTTCCCTGCACCGGATGGTCCCACAAAAGCAATGCTTTCACCGCTTTTTACTTTGAAATTAATATTCTCAACAGCATTAACAGCGGTTGAATTGTGCCTGAAAGCAACATTTTCAAATTGCAATTCTTTTACCCTGCCGATTTTTACAGGTTTTTCCGGGCGAGGTTCTTTTGGTGTATTGAGAATATCTTCGAAGTTCTGCAACGACGCTTGCGCTTCACGGTAAATAGCAATTACATTTCCTAATTCCTGTAACGGTCCGAAAATAAAGAAACTGAAAAACATTAAGGTTAACAGTTTTCCCGGAGTTATTACATCCTTAAATACAAGGTAGTAAAGTAAAAAGACAAAAGCTGTGCGGAGGAAATTTACAGTTGTTCCCTGCACGAAGCTTAGACTCCTCACAAACCTCACTTTTTTTAATTCAAGCTTAAGGATTTTACCTGTTGTGGCATTCAATCTTTCGATTTCCTGATTGGCAAGACCAAGACTCTTTACTAATTCTATATTTCTTAACGACTCAGTTGTAGATCCTGCAAGTGCTGTAGTCTCACCAAGAATTACCTTACTTATCTTTTTAATATTTCGACTTAAAATATTACTGATGAATCCAAGAAGAGGAACCGTAATTAGAAAAACAGGTGCTATAAGCCAATGTACAGAAAATGAATACCAAATTACAAAAACAAGTCCGACAATAGTTTGAAAGACAACACTTATAAAAGATATTATGAATTTTTCTGAATCACTTCTTACTTTTTGCAACTTTCCAAGTGTTTCTCCGCTTCGCTGATCTTCAAAAACCTGATAAGGTAGATCGAGCGAATGAGCCAATCCATCGGTATACATATCGGCACCAACACGCTGTGTAACAACATTCACAAAATAATCCTGAAAATTTTTAGCAATCCTCGAAACCATTGCAACACCAATGGAAGCCATTAGGAGCCACATAATATCAGTATAGAAATTTTTCGTTGGATCTTTTTGATAATCGCCGACATGCATAGCGAATCGGTCCATCATTTTTCCTGCAATCACCGGATCCATCAATGAAAAGCATTGATTTACAGCTGCCAGACCAAGAGCAAGGAAAACAACTTTTTTATAATTTTTTAGATAGGAAAGAAGAATTTTCATCTTTATGTAGACGGGTTAATGATGATAATATTGCAATTTAAGAGATAAAATGAATAGCTTTCAGTAAATGATTATTGTTTCTCATTTTTAGCCTGAGGCCAAAGGTAAATTAATTAATAAGTCAATTTTCACTTCGATGCTTCGTTATTAATGTTAATAATTCTGTATAAATTCATTATTAATTAAGAATTACAACCCTACTTTTACACGAAATAAATAAAAAATGAAAAAAACAATTCTGTTATTCTTGCTTGTTTTCACAGGCATTTTAGCAAAGTCGCAGCACGTTGTACAAATGAAGTCAGGCGAAAAGATGAATGGCACTGTTCAATCCCTTAATAAAGGCATTGTTGAATTTTTATACAAAGGCAATGTAATGAAACTCAATGTATCGGATTTATATTCAATTAACTTTGCTGAGCAGGGTGAATCTTTAATGGGAGAAAAAAAATCTGCTTTTAAAGGCGAACCAGGTGAGAAGCAGCTTACCGCCGGATCTTATAAAGTTCGTTATAAAGTTGCCGACAGGACGATTAGCCGTTCTCCAAAAATTGATAACCTTACGCAGGAAAAAGGAACTGTAGTCGTAGAAGTTTCAATCGATAAATACGGACATGTTATGAAAGCCGTTCCGGGGGCACCGGGGTCAACTACTACATCAGAATATTTAAAAACCAAAGCCAAGCAAGCAGCCGAAAGTGCATTATTTGATAATGTTCCAACTGCACCTCTTGAACAAAAGGGATATATGGTTATCGTTTTCTGAAAACTGTCATAATAAAACATTAAGCGGGGAATTAAATATTAATTCCCCGCTTTTTTTTTGATGGCACACATAAATTATTCATTACATTACTTACATGCAGAATGATCGTAATGCAAACGATTTAACCAAGGGGCGCGGTGCTCAACTGAATACAAAGAATAAGTTTCTTAAGCAGGAGCTCGTCACAGAACATATTGAAGGCCTTGACGAGTATAATGACTTACATCACCCAACAGAATATTTGATTGAACACCCTAAAACTATTCTCAATAAAGTAACAAGTCCGGATATTTATGGAGAGTATTCCATGAATCCTTATCAGGGTTGTGAGCACGGATGCATTTACTGCTATGCCAGAAATACACATGCTTACTGGGGATTAAGTGCAGGCATCGATTTCGAATCGAAAATTCTCATCAAACCCAATGCTCCTGAAATTCTTGAAGCGGAGTTTCGAAAAAAATCGTGGAAGCCTGCAGTAATTATGTTATCAGGTAATACAGATTGTTACCAGCCTGCAGAGAGAAAGTTTAAAATTACCAGACAACTTATTGAAGTCGCTTTGAAATTTAGAAATCCATTTGGGATCATCAGTAAAAATCAGCTCATACTTAGGGATCTTGACCTTTTAAAACAATTGGCTGAACTAAATCTGGTTCATGTAATGATAAGCATTACATCTCTCGATGAAGATCTCCGTCAAAAACTCGAACCCCGCACAGCTACAGCATTGAACCGTCTTAAAGTGGTGGAAACATTAAACAATAATGGCATTCCCGCTGGTGTAATGGTTGCTCCAATTATTCCCGGATTAAACAGTCATGAAATCCCTAATATCATAGAAGCTGCTGCAAATGCCGGTGCTAGGGGAGTAGGCATGACAATCGTGCGATTAAACGATGCAGTTGCTACAATTTTCACCGATTGGATTTACAAAGCATATCCCGATCGCGCAGAAAAAATTTTAAATCAAATTAAAGCCTGCCACGGAGGCCAACTCAACGACAGCCGCTTCGGAACCCGAATGAAAGGCCAGGGCAAAGAAGCAGAAATGATTCACCAGCTTTTTAAAAGTTCAAAAAATAGATTTCTCTCCGGACGATCTTTTCCGGAATTTGATTTGACATTATTTCATCGTCCTTCCACTTCGAACCAGTTGGAGTTGTTTTAGAATTGTTTAGTACAAAGTAATAAATTTCTTATTAATCAAAAATGAGGTAATAAGGTTGAGGCAATGCGGTACCGTTATTTCTACTAAGGTTATGAGGTTGATCCGCAGTGCAGATTTAAAATCATCTACAACAGTATCGAGAGAATAAATAGATCATCTAAAACTATAACTCATACCAATTCTTAATCCCACTATATAAATTAATTTCCTTAAGAACACAACCTCATTACCTTCGTAGAATTTTCGGTCCCGTAGAAACAAAACCTTATTACCTCATTTTTTATTTAATTTATTTACTTTTTTCAATTTATCTAATATAAGAACCTTAATCCTTCATGTTCTTTTTGCAAATTGAAATTTAAATCTTTGTGTAAAAAAATGAAAATTGAATATCACAATCTATATTCCCATCTTATTTTTACAACTCTTCATAGACAACCTGTCATTTCTGAAGACAATAGGGAAAGAATCGAAAAATACATAACCGGAATAGTAAATAATAACGATTCCAAATTGTATGCTATTTATGCCAATCCGGAACATATTCATTTATTAGTCTCTCGATCTCCGACTATTTCTGAAGAAAAACTTGCACAAATAATTGCCGAAAGCACGGAAAAATTTGTAAATAAAAATAAACTTTGTCCAAATAAATTTAAATTTCAAAAATCGGCCTCTGCATTTTCAGTCTCAAAGTCAGATGTTGAAAAAGTAATCAAATATATACTGAATCAACCTTTTCATCATAGAAAAGTATCTTTTAATGATGAGTATAATGATTTAATTAATTTTTATCAAAAACCAATTAAAAAAAATTACTAAATATTCGT
>JAYURB010000368.1:0-19111 GCA_043756425.1 Bacteroidota bacterium | reverse complement strand
CCATCCAACAACCGATGCAAATTTCATTAACAATATTCCCGTTCCAAAAAATAAATTCGGACCGCAATCAAAAAATTTAGGATCGATTATTCGCGGATTTAAATCTGCAGTTACAACCTATGCGCGAAAAAATAATATTGCATTCCGATGGCAGGATAGATTTCATGATCGAATAATCCAATCGCCTGTTGAACTCATGCGCGTTTCGAAATATATAAAAAACAATCCTGCCAATTTTTATAGAAAAAAAAAGTCAAAGAAATGACAAAGCTCAGGGAAGTCAAGTAATTTCCAAGGACGCCGAAGAATGCGGAATTTTAAAATCAATCAACCGCAGCGGTTGATTGATTTTAAAAATTAGTATATATCCTGCCAATAAATTGTCCCAATCAATGTTTGTCCTAAAGCTTTCAGTGTTTTCGGATCAATAATATCCATATTATCCTTATGCGTATGCCAGTGGGAAGCAAAGCCGCCTGCTGAGCCGGGCAATGTATTGATAATATCGATGGCCGGTATATTCATGCGGTTTACATAAACGTGATCGTCTGTTATCCAGCCTCCGTCTTCGTAAAGAAAATAACTGCTGTAGCCGAGTCGTTGAGCTATACTCCACACCTTGTCAATGACAAAACCGGCTGCTTGTCTGGATAACCCTTCTTTACGAAACTGTGCGTTTTTTGCACCAACCATATCAAGCAGAATTCCGTACTCTGCATTGTAATTATTCACATGAGTTTTCTTTGCCCAATATTGTGTGCCTAATGCGTAAGAATCTTCAGAGCCCGGGCCACCACCTTCTTTGCCCCAATCTTCAGCATCGAAAAAAGCAATGTCAACACCTATTGCGGGATTATTCAGTTTTAATTGGCGAGCTACTTCCATCAATACACCAACACCACTTGCACCATCGTCTGCACCAAGGTTGGGTTTATCGGCATTAATGGTATCCTGGTCTGCCCAGGGACGCGTATCCCAATGAGCGAAGAGTAATATTCTACGCTTCGATTCGGGATTGAAAGAAGTAATGATATTTCGAAAGCGAAGTTTGGTACCGTCAAAAGCTGTAACTACATCGGACTGGACTATTACATTATTGCTCCATTCTTTCATTCGACGAATGAGGTAATCGCCGCATGCAATATGCGCTTTTGTATTAGGTACCCGTGGACCGAAATCGCACTGAGCTTTTACGAAAGCATAGCATGAATCAGCATTAAATTCAGGCAGAGCAGGTAATACCGGTAAAGGGTTTTCCCGGGATTCCGGTTTTTTATCCTTTGATGTACAAGCAGATAATAGAAAAATAATTATTCCGGATAATACAAGAAGATAATTAATTCTTTTTATGTTTCTCATCCTTAAAGGAATATAAATTTCAATTAATAAATTCTAAACATAACTTCTATTCTTTATTCCAGGAAGTTCCGTCTTTTTCATCTTTAATTTTAAAACCAATCGTGCTAAGCTGATCGCGGATCTTATCGGATGTTGCAAAGTCCTTTTTGCTTTTGGCTTCGTTACGCAGCGTAATAATTAAATTCATAAGTTCATTAACTTCATCTCCGCTGCCGGATTCTTCATTCTTTAATCCAAGAATATCTTCGGTAAATTCTTTAAATAATTTTTTAAGAAGAATCAGGTCCTTTTCTGAAATAGTTTCTGTTCCTGCATTAACTGAATTGATGATACGAACCGCTTCAAACAAATGAGCAATGACAATTGCAGTGTTCAAATCGTCATTCATTGCTTCATAGCATGAATTATATAGAGCCTGTATGTCGCTAGTTGATGCCGCTGAAGATTTTATTTTCTCTAACAAAATGCCCGCATTCTGCATTTTTTTAAATCCCTTCTCAGCTGCTTTTAACCCTTCATTACTAAAATCGAGTGTGCTTCTGTAATGTGCCTGAAGTATAAAGAATCGTATGGTCATTGGACTATACGATTGTTCAAGTAATTTGTGAGTACCGTTAAAAAGTTCATCGAGGTTAATGAAATTCCCCAGTGACTTTCCCATTTTTTGTCCGTTAATGGTAATCATATTATTATGCACCCAATAACGAACAGGCTCTTTTCCCGTTGCTCCGACGCTTTGAGCAATTTCACATTCGTGATGAGGAAATAGTAAATCCATTCCGCCAACGTGTATGTCGAATGTTTCTCCAAGATATTTTCCGCTCATAGCAGAACACTCAATGTGCCAGCCGGGAAATCCTTCACTCCAGGGCGAAGGCCAGTGCATGATATGTTCGGGAGATGCTTTTTTCCATAAAGCAAAATCAACCGCATTTCTTTTTTCTTCCTGTCCTTCGAGTTCCCTGCGTTCATTGCCTGCGCCTGCAATCAGGTCTTCTAATATTCTTCCGCTAAGTTTGCCGTAATGGTGTGACTGATTGTACTTAATAACATCAAAATAAACAGAGCCCTTGCTAACATAAGCGAAACCATTTTTCATAATTTTTTCGATCATGGCAATTTGCTCGATAATGTGACCGGTTGCAGAAGGTTCAATATTGGGTTGAAGCGTATTTAATTTAGCAATTGCATCGTGATAGCTATTGGTATAAAGCTGTGCAATTTCCATTGGCTCCAATTTTTCAATTCGGGCTTTCTTTGCAATTTTATCTTCTCCTTCGTCAGCATCATTTTCTAAATGGCCGACATCCGTAATATTTCTGACATAACGAACTCTATACCCAATATGTAAGAAGTAACGGAACATAACATCAAAAACAATTGCAGGTCGGGAATGTCCTAGATGGGGTGGGCCATAAACTGTTGGTCCGCATTGGTAAATTCCGACATAACCCGGAACAAGGGAAATGAATTTTTCCTTTTTACGAGTTAAAGAATTGTAAAGAAATATTTCTTGAGTAGGCATAATTAAATGAAAGGGAAATTAATTACTAATTAAGGGATTATTTAACAGGAATCAAAAATTACCCCTGATTTACCATGTGTTGAATATGCTGAAGCATATCGTTTGTCATTGCAGCGAGGTCATATCCATGTTTCCAACCCCAATCACTTCTTGCCCTGCTGTCGTCGATAGAATTAGGCCATGAATTGGCATATTCCTGTCGGATATCAGGCTTGTAAGTGATTCTGAAATCAGGTATATATTTTTTAATTTCAGCTGATAATTGTTCAGGAGTAAAACTCATAGCTGAAACATTGTAGCTGGATCGAATTTTCACACGATCAAAATCGGCTTCCATAAGTGAAATTGTTGCATGCAAAGCATCGTGCATGTACATCATTGGAAGCATGGAATCTTTCGAAAGAAAGCTTTCATATTGATGGTTACGAAGTGCTTCGTGAAAAATATGTACTGCATAATCCGTCGTTCCGCCGCCCGGTTCTGTTTTATAACCGATGAGTCCCGGGTATCGTAACGATCTCACATCGACTTTGTACTTATTAAAATAGTATTCACACCAGCGCTCACCCGCAAGCTTGCTTATGCCGTAAATGGTGCTGGGTTCAGTAATTGTAAACTGAGGAGTATTTTCTTTAGGTGTTGAAGGGCCGAATACAGCAATGGAACTTGGCCAAAATAGTTTTATTTTTTCATCTTTGGCAATTTCCAGAAGCCCAAGAAGCCCTTCCATATTTAGTTTCCATGCACTTTTGGGTTTTTGTTCTGCAATTGCAGAAAGCAAAGCGGCAAGAAGGTAAACCTGCTTGACATTATTCTTTTTAATAATCTCCAAAACGCCGGGGAAATCGAGAACGTCGAGCTGATAAAAGGGGCCGGAATTAATAAACTCTTCCGAAGGCAGTTTAATGTCAGTAGCAATAACCTTCGACTGCCCGTAAATATTTCGCAATTCATCAACTAACTCAGATCCTATCTGGCCTCTGGCGCCTATTACTAATATGGTCTCGCTCATAATATAACAATATGGTCAAAGGTAAATTTTTTTTATCAGGGTAGAAATTTCTCTAAATAATTGAAATTTATTTGTTTACAATTGTTTCTGACTTCCTTAAAATTAAATCGTTCATTATTCATACTTTTAAGCGCTTTGGTTTTCCATTGTTTATAACCACCAGCAACAGATCTGATTTTTGATGCTTCACACATTTTTTCAAAAAGCTTTCCCTTTCAACCTACAATACAGGAATTTTATTTTTATTCCTGTTTTCTTTGCTTTTTATTTAACCTGGAAGGTTTTTGGCACTGCAACTTTTATTTTGCAAGATTTTGCAGGTCGATCCATATCCTTTGCAACATCAGAGGGGCTCGATATCGGTCAAAGGGTCTCAACATACTATAAAGCGGTTTTCTTCGCCCTTCTGCTGATTATATTATTTACACGTCTCATAATTATTTTTAAAAAAATTGTCAATGAAGAAGAGTTAAAAATAGCCAATGGTTTATCGCTGGTCGGTTTCTCCCTGATGTTTTTTCAGCTCATTGGAGCCGATATGAAAGCATCGATTCATATAATCTTCGCTTGCCTTATTATTTGTCTGGCAGGTTTTATTTATCATCAGGTTCGCAAAAGAGAAAACAGGAATTTTATTCTCATTTTTTTCTGGAGTGTTTTATTGGCTACTTCCTTGTTTTTCTTTTTCAGGCAGGTAACTCTTTTCGCAGGAATTAAAAATTTTTTATCCCTTCCTGTTGCAATCGTAATAATCGGAACTCCAATTTATATTTGGTTTACGGCTCATTATGTTCTTACTAAAAAGTGGATTAAAAGTACTCAGGCCTTTGTGTTTTTGCCTTTACTCTCTTTCCTTTCAGTGGAACTCTTTATGATAATGAATCAACACGGTGTTAATCTTTCGCCAATAGTTATTTACTCGGTTGGGCTATTTTTCATTCTTTATAAAAGCCTTTCGCAGGCAAGAAAAAAATCTCTTTCGGATCCATCATCAATTGAACTAAAAACACTTTTTAGTCACTGGGTACCTGGGCTTTTGGCAGGGATAGGCTGTTTAGCTTTTTATAAGCCCATCGTTCAGCCGAATGTTGACTGGTATGAAAGTGCCAATAATGTTCTTCCTCTTCACCAATGGTTTTCATTTGGAAAATTTCCATTCCTGAATTTATACAGTTCACATGCTTTGTCTGATTTCGGCACCGGTTTACTATATGCACTTTTCAATGGCCCCGATCCCATGGGTGGATTTGTTTACGGTTTTCTGATTGGCGTTTTAGTAATGATTATCCTTTATTTTTTTATATGGAAACTTACAGGAGATGGTTTTCTGGCATTATGGTTAGTGCTTGCATATCCCTATGTAGATCTTTTATTACCCTCTTATTATAATTTGGTTCCTCTTGCAGCATTAGCTTTTGTTATGCTCTATGAAAAACAAAGTGCGGTTCGCTATACCTTTTTCTTTGCATCGGTTTTATTCATGCCTCTGTGGCGAATTGATCTCGGGCTTTCTACCTTAATTGCCGGTTTTTTAGGCATATTGATATTAATATTTCTTGTACCTTCTTTTAAAGTTAACAAATCAAGTCTTTTGAAAGGTCTTGGAATAAATATTACTGCCATAACCCTACTGTTTATTGCTGCTTTGGCTCATTCGGGCTCACAACTTTTTGTCTCTTTGAAAGATGCTCTTGGATATATGTCCTCTTTTCAGTCGTATGGATTAACAGCCCTTTCCTATTCGCACGACATGAAATATTTTTCGCTTTATTTTTTAATGCCCTCAGTTGTTTTGCTTATCCTTCTGTATAATATTTTTTCGCTCATACGGAATCAAAAAACTGATAAAAGTGAAATTCTTCTTCGCCTCGCTATCATCTTTCTTGGGATTTTCTATATAAGCAATCTTCAGCGTGGACTTGTGCGACATACTCTTGCTGAGCAATGGGATACTGCCTTCACCTCCTTCGGATTTTTTATTATCAGCGCCCTTGCTTTGCTTAAATACCTAAATAAAAATCCTTACACCCGTTTTTTAATGTTCTTCATTGTAAGCACCGTTGTTGTTTCCAATTATGTTTTCGGTACGCCTGATTTGAAAACAAACAATATTTATGATTCTTTTAATACATCTTTTAAAGAATTTACTCTCATCAAAACCTCGAAAGAAAAAATTGACCGTACAGTTGAAAATCCGGATTATTTATCTCGTTATAGCGAATTTTCCGAATGGATGAATAAAAGCTTTTCTCCGAAAAGCAGTTATATTGATTTCAGCAATACACCCATGTTGTATTTTTATTCCAACAGGGAGTTACCAAATTACCTCACACAAATACCTCAATCCGCACACAACGATTATCTTCAGGAACGTTTTATTGAAGACTTGAAAACCTATGATCTTCCGGTGACTGTTTTTTCAAATGTTCCTCAAACTTTCTGGGACAACCTGGATGGCATTCCCAATACCATCCGCCATTATAAAATTAGTGAATACATCTACAGAAACTATTATCCTGAATTTATACTTAACAATCATTGTATTTGGGTAAAGAAAAAATATGCACTAAAAAAGGAGAAAGAATCAATAACTGTTTCCGTTGGCGAAATGATTCAAACAGAAGTAGCTTCCGCCACCGAAAACAAACTTAATTCATCCGGACCGAATGCAAACATGACTTATATATTCAATTTTCCCCTTTCCTTAAAAGATAAAAAGATCTCCTTTTCTTTTAATATCTCTTCCAATAAAAGCGGCGAGGTTTCGTTTTTTTACCGATCGTCATCCGGTACATTTGATGATAAGCACAAATCCGTTTTTAAAATAAATGAAGGGGACAATGAATTATTCATTATGGCTGAGCCAAAGGACAATGATGAAGATGTATCCGCTTTTAGAATAAATCTCCCTTCGGATATAGTTTTTTCCCTCTTCCCGGTAAAAGTTTTTGTGACTGAATATTACCCTGACTTAATTTCTCGGCTACCGGCAGATTACAACCTTAAATGGATTCCATACCTATGGGGAGCTTACGATATAAATTACCGTTCCGGAAAAATCTCTGTGGAAAAAAATATTATTCAATCGCCAAAATTATTTGAACCCAATCAGGCGACGAAGATTTTTTTCGCTCCGGTTACTGATAAAGAAAACGGCAATTACATTAAAATTACAGCTCGCATTCCTTCCGGAAATGAAAGTAGTCTTGTAATGGCTTATGGTGATGAAAACTCAAGAAACGGAGCATTTATCTTTACTATGAAGGGAGATACTCTTTATCACGACTACCTTGTTCGAATTAGCTCTCAGTTCAGGTGGTATTCCCGAAATAATTCCTGGCTAAATTTATTTCCCGTTGGAAACAGTATAGAAATTAAACAAGCAGAAATTCTCAAAGGCGATTGATGAAAACGCACACAAAAGTAATCCTTGATGATTGGTTTGGGAAACTGGCCGTAATTATATTAAATTTTTCTGCGCGTTTCCTTGGGGCCATATTATCCATTAATCATTCGCTTGAAAAAACGCCCGGTCGGATTGTTGTATGCAAATTTCTTGGTATGGGCAGCATTATACAGGCTACTCCCTTACTGCAAACTTTAAGGAAAAATTTTCCTTCCTCAGAAATTATTTTCATCACTTCACAGGCGAACCGTTCACTTCTGGAATCCATACAAAGTGTAGATAAAGTTCTTTGTGTAGATGATAGAAATACATTTCGTGTAATTACCGGTACTTTTGCTGTCCTGAAATCACTCTGGGCAAAAAAAGCCGACCTCTACATTGACCTTGAAACATATTCCTACTACAGCACAGCGGTTGCCACCTTAAGTTGTGCAAGAAACCGTTTTGGTTTTTACAGAGTTGAAAGAAATATCAGAATGGGTGTTTACACGCATATGATGTTCTTTAATGCACGGGCGCCTATTTCGCAATCCTATCTTCAAATGGCTCGCTTGGCCGGGTGCACGACTATGGTTGAAACGATATACCGTTTTCCTATAAGCAATAATGTGCGATCAGCTGCAAAAGAAAAAATAAGCGTTTCTTGCGGCAACTCTGAAGGAGGCATTATTGTTATTAATCCGAATGCTTCAGATCTCCGAATAGAAAGGCGATGGCCAAAGGAGAATTTTACTTTTCTGGCAAAAAAGCTACGGCTAACTTATCCGCAAAAAACAATTCTTTTAATTGGTGCAGCCAATGAAAAGGATTGGGTAAATGAAATACATCAAAAACTAGATGACGAAACCGGGAAAAAGGTTTTTAATGTTGCAGGGCTGTTTTCTTTAGGTGAACTTTTCGCTGTTATTGATTCCGCTGAAATAATAATCACTAACGATACCGGACCCATGCATATTTCTTTTTCACTTGGCCGTCCTACGATTTCACTCTTTGGCCCCGCTTCTCCTTCTCAATATGGCCAAAACCCTTCTGCTTTCGGAGTTTATAAAAATATTTATTGCAGTCCTTGCGTACACGACTTCCTGACGCCGCCCTGTAAAGGCGACAATCAGTGTATGAAACAAATTACTGTTGAAGAAGTATTTGATTTATGCAATAAGGTTTTTTCCCATTCTCAAAAAGAAGCTAATATTCAAACTTCTTCTATGGGTTATCTGAAAAACGATGAAAAGACATCACTGGGAATTGTTGTTAGGGATTAAAAATTAATATTCCCAATATTAATTTGTAACTTTATTGATGATTTCCCCGAATTCAAAATGAAATTTCTCTTGTCTATTTGCAGGATTTACCCTTTGTTGCTTTTTCTTACGTTGGGGTTAAGCCTTTTGCAAGCACAGACTTTTAACAGGTCCTGGAATAAGACATTTGGCAACGATTCTGTTCCCGGTAATTTCAAAGTAGAAAAATTATGCATCGATAAAAATCAAAATGTTTACACTGTAAGCAACAAAGACAGTTCTAATGAATGGGAAGTAATTTCAATAAATAAATACAATCCGGCCGGTCAGCTCTTATGGAGTAGAATTTACACGAACTCGCCGGGCGACAATTCTACAGCAGTAACCATTTTGATTGATCAAAACGATAATATTTATATTGGCGGATATGAATTTAATCCCATTCAGGAAGATGATTTTCTTGTTTTAAAATATGATTCAGCAGGAAATTTTCAATGGAAATATAATTACAACGGCGTTGGCAATGAAAAAGATCAAATTGTCGATATGCAAATTGACAACGCAGGCAATATTTACCTAACGGGTACAGTAGAATTGTCGGGTAGTCCGTTTTATTACTCCGATGTTGTATGCTGCAAGTTGAATGCCTCCGGACAATTACTTTGGGAAACATATTTGAATTATCCGTTAAATACAACTGTTATCGATTTTCCGCTTTATTTAAATCTTGATGCTCAAAGTAATCTTTTCATAAGTGGTAAGATTAAATCTTCAGAATTATGCAAACTGGATTCGGCAGGAAATATTTTATGGTTTGGTTCAGCGATAGCAATAACACAAAACATTAACAATGTCGTTTTAGATGACGCTGCTTCAATTTACCTGGCAGAAAATAATTCCATTGTTAAATACGATTCGACAGGAACTTTTCAGTGGCAAAAATCATTCTTCGCCGCCAATCCAGGTAAATTGAATTCATTGGGATACAGAAATGGGAATTTATATGCAACAGGGTTCGTTGATTCTCTTTCTCAATTAAGAAGTCTTACACTTAAAATAACTCTTAACGGAGATACAGTCTGGTCTTCCTTAAACACTTTGAGTCCGGGCTCAAACGACAATGGAGAAAAAATCATTTGTCATAACGATGGTGATTTGACAATTTTAGGAAATTCTCAAACCATTTCACAGCAATATAATCTGATGGCTCTTCGATACGATTCATCAGGAACATTGCTCTGGAGTCAGCAATTTGACGACTCCTTGCACCAAAACGATAATTTCATCGATGCCGCTGCTGATTCTTCTAAAAATATATATGCCGGAGCCATCGCTTTCCTTTTTAACAATTCCTATTGTGCATTAAAGATAAATTCATCCGGAGTACTCGGCTGGATTGATGTAAAAGAAGTTTTTCAGGGATACGACGATGTAGGATTAAAAATCCGCAAAGACAATTTTGAAAATATTATTGTTGCCGGACTTAGCAGAAGCAGGGTATACTCTGATGACATTGTCGTTTTAAAATACGATTCAGCAGGGAGTTTAATCTGGGAAAAAAGAATTGAAACACAGAAAAACTACTCTTATCTTGAACAGTTAACTATTGATTCCGACGACAACATTTATGTCTGTGGGGCTACCATTGACGGATTAAAAACAAATTATCTATTAAGCAAACTGGACTCGGCCGGGAACACAGTTTTTCTGGAAAACATCAGTAGCGCTTTTAATACTATATTTTCTTCGTATGCCTGCACTACAGACGATGCTAAAAACATTTTTCTTTTATGCAGTACGGAAGACAGCACGAACAGTAATAATCTTGTTGTGTTGAAATACGATTCTGTGGGAAACAAATTATGGGAAAAAATTATTTCTGATTCGGCTAAAAGCAATGACAATGAATGCCTCATAGCAACAAAGCATTCCATTTATTATTGCGCATATTCCGTTCTCAATCAATTGGCGAATCAAAAAGAAATTGGAGTAGCAAAATTTGACTCCTCCGGCAACGTTCTTTGGAAAAATAACTTCAACAGTATTGCATCACAGCTCGATCTTGAAATAAAGATGCAAGTTGATGCTGAAGAAAATATTATTGTTACCGGCATTAGCGGCAGTATAAATCGGGAAATGCTTGTATTAAAATACGACAGCAGCGGCAGTCTTTTATGGTCTACTGTTTTAACAAATTTGAATAATGGTTCAAATATTCCTGCTGATATGGCCCTTGATGAAATCGGAAATATTTACATCACCGGTCGATCTGATTCTACCGGAGGTTCCCGCTGCATTACGTTAAGAATAAACACTGATGGATCTGTTGCCTGGATGAACACATTTAATGCTCCGCTTACCAATTTTCCGGCAATGGGAACCGCCATTACTACAGGAGATGGTTATTTATTTGTAACAGGAAGTTGTATTGATACAGCTTTCGTCGAAAACATACTCGTTTTAGTTTATGATACTTTGGGAAATGAAATATACGTTGACACCTATCCTTCGACAGGCCCTATTAACAGTTGTGAAGGAGCTGATATAGTATACGGTGGTCACGGCTCCTTTTATCTTACGGGTCAAACGGACAGTTTTGAGGATGCAATTGATTACGTTACGATGAAATATTCAAATCCAACCCTGGATGTAAAAAACATTGATTCAAAGCGAGCTTCTTTAAAAATATTTCCAAACCCTACACAAACTCTATTTTCATTAATGTATACTTCTGACAAAAATACCAAAGCACTAATTGAAATATTTAATTCCAGCGGATCAATCGCATTTAAACAGGAAGTGTTCCTAAAAATCGGTGCTAATTTCTTCCCTATGGATCCCCGCTTAATGATGCCGGGGAATTATATTTTGAGAATAAGGTCCAATAATAAAATACTTGGTGAGGGATGTTTAATAAAAATTAATTAGTTTACTTTGTCAATACACTTTATACCGTTCAACTATTATCATAAACAATTTTACACATGGAAAAACTCTCCGTATTTGATCGTTTCAATGACTGGCTTAAGCGTTCCGTTACCATTAAACTAATATCGATTGGAGTTTTAATTCTAATACTTCTTATTCCTACCTCCATGTTGCAATCGTTGGTGAGTGAACGGCAAAATCTCCACGATGCAGCCATAGAAGAAATCAGCTCGAAATGGGGCGGGCGGCAGACACTTGGAGGTCCGGTATTAAGCATTCCATATACGGCTCAACTTAAAGATGAAAAAGGTACTGTTGAGTATGTTACACGATATGCTCATTTCTTACCGGATGAGCTCACAGTCGATGGAAAAATATTTCCTGAAAAGAGATACAGGAGCATTTATGTTGTCGTATTATACAAGGCTGTAATACATGTTTCCGGAAAATTTTCTTTACCGAACATTCCGGAAGCAGGCATCAGCCCGGCATCTTGTCATCCCGAGAAATCATTCATTTCTGTCGGTATTTCTGATCTACATGGTATCAATGAAAAAATCGTTTGCTCTGTAGATTCAAAGGACTATGTTTTTGGTCCGGGAATTCCCACGCATGATGTATTAACATCAGGCATAAGCTTTAAATACCCGGTTGATACTACCCTGGAAATTCCATTTTCTTTTGATATCAGTTTGAATGGCAGTTCCAGTATTGATTTTCTTCCTTTTGGTAAACTGACTACCGTAAATCTAACCTCCGCCTGGGGGTCGCCCAGTTTTGAGGGATCCTTTTTACCGGAGCAGCGGACTATTAATGACTCAGGGTTTACGGCTTCCTGGAAAGTACTGGAGTTAAATAGAAATTACCCGCAGCAAGGCCTCGATTCATTTCTGGAAAACGGAAGAGAGCAGGATAATTTTTCCTCCTTTGGCGTTAAACTTATGCTGCCTGTGGATGAATATCAGAAAACCATGCGTTCCGTTAAATATTGCATTATGTTTATCATTATTACCTTTCTGACTTTCTTTTTTTCCGAAGTATTGAATAAAAAAAGAATTCATCCCATAGAGTATTTATTGGTTGGATTTGCCATTTGTCTTTTTTATGTTTTGTTGCTTTCTATTTCCGAACATTTGTCTTTCAACAAAGCGTACCTGATTGGTTGTATCAGCACTATCGTACTGATCACATATTATGCAAAACATGTTTTCAAAAACAATTCTTTAACGGCTATTTTCTCCGGCATTTTAATATTGCTGTATGGATTTTTCTATTCTTTGCTGCAACTGGAGGATTATTCCTTATTGCTTGGCAGTCTGGGGTTGTTCATAATACTTTCAACTATAATGTATCTTACGCGAAAAGTGGATTGGTATGATGAATAATGAAATCATTTCTTCTGAACTAAACCCACAGAAGGTTCACTAAATTTATTGTTTCAAAAAATATAATCCATCCAAAATGGTTTCAAAGGAATTGGCTCCAATGCTCCAACGTAGATGGATGGAATCAGAAAATTTAAAAGTATTACTATAGAAATAAATGACAGGAATTTTTTCTTACCTAAAAACATTCTTGCTCTTTTTGCGCCTATAAACACCGCCGGGAAAGCCAATCCGCTAAGTCTGGAAATATCGTAAGCGATAAAAAATTGCAAGACAACAAAAACAACAATTACGAGGATTAAAAGCACTTCGAAGTATCTTTTTTCCAAAATATCCAAGCAAATTGCCAAAACAGGGAAGATCCAGAACAAACGAAAGGCCTGAAAAATTCCTGAAGAAAGATTCGGCAATACATGTTCTCTGGTCCATTGCATATTGTGCGGATCAAAATAGTATGCAAGACTGTATTCAACAGGTTGATTCAAAGAGACGAATTTCCTATAGAGTAAATAAGGTATAACCGCTAAAATAAATCGCCAGGAGTTGTGAAGAATGTTCTTCAGGGAAAAGTTTTCGTCGAGAAAAAGCAAAAAGAAAAAGGGGAATAAAAAAAAAGAGTTTTCGTGATTAAAAAGTAATAGTGATAATAAAACCGTACTCCACACCGGTTTTCTGAAATAATACACCAGCAGAATAATCAATAAATACGAAAGTGGGTCGTTGTAAGCCGGGAAATAAAACTGGTGAAATGTCAGTGTACTAAAAGATGCAAGTGATGAAAAAACCATAGCTTCAGTAGGCGGAAACTTCTCTTTCCTGTTAAAAAAATAAGTCAAACCCAAAAAAACAGCCAGAATAAAGAGCATGAAAAACTTAAAAGCTTCGCCTCTGAAAAACAACAGATAACCCAGTAAAGGCGATAAAATTCTATAGCGAAGGTCATTGGTGTCACTGAAATTGAAAGGATGCAGAGAAAGTTGGGTAAAACCTCTTCCATGATGAACGAGCTCAAACCGCAAAGCCGTAACAAGCGAAGAAGCGAGTAAAAAAAATAAACCTATAATAATTACAAATACACCCATTCCAATGCGTTGCTCCGCCTTTTCAAGTGTGATATCCAGTTTTAAAAAAAAATTCTGCATTGTTTTTCTTTGGAGTGCAAAATGGTTTAGTAATTTTACAATTCCTTGCTCTGAAATAACAATAAATAGCCTTTATCGTCGTTTTCAGGTTTATTATGCCAAATATGAAAAATTTAATCCGTCTTTCTATTATTTCTTTTTTTTACCTCCAAAATATTGCCACCGGTTTTGCCCAAAATACAACGGTAGGTATTGGCAGCTGGCGAGAGCATCCTCCGTTTATTAAAGCTATTGATGTAGCGGAAGACAATAGTGGATTAATTTATTGTGCCGGAAAATTTAGTCTGTTTTCTTATTCTAAAAGTACAGGCGAAATTAATATTCTTTCAAGACTAAATGTTTTATCTGACCGTGAAATTGCAACCATTCGTTTTGATCAGCAAACAAATGTGCTTTTTATCATTTATGCCAATTCTAACATCGATTTAATTTTCCCGGACAAAAAAGTATATAATCTTCCTGATATTTATAAAAAGAATATCATTGGTGGGAAAAATATTTATTCTGTTCTTTTCGTAAATGGTCTTGCTTATTTATCCTGTGAATTTGGAATCGTAATTGTTGACATTAACAGAAAAGAGATTAAAGACACGTATTATATTGGTCCCAATGGCATCAATATAAAAGTTAACGATTTGGCTTACGATGGCACTACACTTATGGCTGTCACTGACAATGGAATTTATTATGCGGCTTTCAATGATCCGAATATATTTAATTATACTGCCTGGTCTAAAGATACTACCCTTTCCGAACCCAATGCTCCCTATACTTCTTCAACTTCTTTTAATGGAAAATTTTACACCGTAAAAACAAATCCTGCAGACCGGCTCGATACTGTTTTGGTACGAAACAATAATAGCTGGGCACCATTTATTCTGGATGATGCAGAAGGTGGTTACATTGATTCTCATGAAGGCTACCTGATTTACAGAAATAAATTCAAGATTGCTGCACTGGATGAAACCGGCACTATTGTTCGTCCCCTGGAAGGTTCATACTCTCCATATTCTTCCATTAACAGGGGTTTCCTTTCAGCCGATGGAAATTTTTGGGTTGCTGACATGAGTAATGGATTAGTTAAACAGACTCCAAATAACTATATTGAAATCATTGCCCCCAATGGGCCGCGTTCGGAAGCCGTCTGGTCAATTGACAGCAAAAACGGAAGGACATGGGTTACCTCAGGTGCTATTTTTCTTGATACTTATGTTTCGGAAGGGAAAAACGGATTGTATCTTTTTTCAGATAATGAATGGCAAACCTATGATTCAAGAAATGACACTGTATATAATTATATAGCCAACAATGGATCTCCTGCCGTTAACTGTTGCGCAATTGACCCTAGTGATGCTGACCATGCTTTTATTGGTTCCTGGGGAAATGGATTGCTTGAGTACAGAAAAGAAGGAGGTATAAAAAGATATAATAAATATAATAGCACACTTCACCCATTAAATGCCGATCAATATAAAACAAATGTTGGTGGAGTAACCTTTGATGACGATGGAAATCTCTGGGTGGTTGATTGCGGAACAACAAAACCAATTTCTGCTTTGAAAAAAGACGGAAGTTGGCAGGATTTTTACATTGGCGAAACGGTTTTAACAGAATACAGTCTTTACAATCTTGTCGTTGATGATTTCGGACAAAAATGGTTTTGCGCACGACAATCTTCAGAAGGAAAAGGCCTTTGTGTTTTTAAAGAAGCTTCACTCGACAATTCCGCTAACGGCAATTACAAAAGGCTTACCACGCAAGAGGGTAATGGTGCCCTACCCGATATCTTTGTAAAATCAATTGCTAAAGACAAAGACGGATCTATCTGGTTAGGAACCAGCAGTGGAGTAGCCGTTATTTATAATCCCGGCAATGTTTTTTCAGGAGGCTCTTTTGATGCTCAAAAAATAATAATTCAACAAGACGGTTATAACCAATATCTTCTCGAAACAGAAGTTGTTAGTGCAATAGCCATTGACGGCGCCAACAGAAAATGGTTTGGCACCTACAATGGCGGCGTATTTTTTATGTCGGCCGATGGAACAAAACAACTCTTGAATTTCAACAAGGACAATTCTCCTTTACCCTCGAATGCAATTCTTGATATTGCCATAGACGAAGTTAACGGTGAAGTCTTTTTTGCAACGGACAAAGGAATTATTTCTTACAGAGGTGATGCCACGGAAGGTGGAGAAGAATGCAAAGACTATTACGTTTTCCCAAATCCCATACGTCATGACTACCGAGGTCCCATTGCTATTAGAGGCTTGGTTGCCAATGCCGATGTGAAAATCACCGATGTGGCAGGAAATATTGTTTACCACACCAAAGCCAATGGTGGCGAAGCAATATGGTATGGAAAAAACATGAAGGGCGAACGTGCACAAACCGGAGTGTACACGGTATTTGTAACCAATGAAGATGGTTCACAAACATGTGTGACTAAAATGGTATTTGCCAACTAATGCTTCATAAAACGCGCGGCATTGTTTTTAAATCTTCTGATTACGGCGAGGCCAGTCTGATAGTAAAAATATATACAGAGCTGTTTGGAATTCAATCGTATTTAATTAACAGTGTTCGTAAAAAACATGCTCGCTTTCATTCCAATATTTTTCAGCCGCTGACACTTTTAGATCTTGTTGTTTATCACAAAGAACGTCCCGGTCTTCAAAGGATTTCCGATATTCGACCAAACCCTCCGCTGGAAAGCATTCCTTTTGATGTGTTTAAAAGTTCAATTGTGTTTTTCCTCGATGAAGTACTTTACAAGTCCATTCGGGAAGAGGAATCCAATCCTGCGCTCTTCGATTTTATTCATCAATCGGTATTACTGCTCGATAGTCCCAGGCCGGCTGGAAAGGATTTCCATCTTATCTTTATGCTGAAACTCTGTAAATATCTTGGCTTTTCTCCGACCAATAATTTCGATACGCAAAACAACATTTTCAATTTAAAAGAAGGCTTTTTTCAGGAAACAATTCCTCCGCATCCTCATTTTATTCAACTTCCCTTAAGTGCTTATTTATCTAATTTAATGGCAGCGGACCTGGGTCGTTCAGATAGCTTATCCATTTCTGAAAGGAGAACGTTAATTAATTTACTGCTTGAATATTTCTCCCTTCACATCGACGGATTCGGAAATTTAAAATCACAAAAAGTACTGGAACAGGTTTGGGAAGATTAGCTTGTCTTTGGTAAAGCAACCTCTCCTTTGCCGAAATGGCTTCTTATCCATCTCGGAAGAATAATTGCGCCAATAAAAAGGTATGGGTAATAGCTTATCAACCTCCACAATAAACCCATAGATGCAGAAAGTCCATGCGGTATAAATTCTCCAAGGAAATCTGTAAACATAAATTCAGCAAGTCCGCTTCCGCCGGGTGTCGGACTAATTAGCATAATAAATCCCATAACAACCTGTCTAGCGAAAACAACCATATTGTCAACCGGCACGTTGTGAAAAGCAAGAATAAGACAATTGACTATGGAATATCTTGCAGTCCATGAAAGAAAAGTTCCCGCAAATGAACTAATCCAGAAACTTCTTTTTTTGTTTTTCAATCCATTGGAAGCAATGATAAGCTGGTTGCCTGTTTCTAAAGCATTGTGTTTCCAGCGGCGAAGGATTGGCAAAGAAAATAATTTAATGAGCAGCCACTTAATAAAACGAGGATTAATAAATAATGCATAAGCAACAAAAATTTTATACAGCAGGATGATATAATACACTGCCCAAAAGGAATAAAAAAATCCGTTTCCGAATTTTACAGGACTCAGGTTCATAACATCGAGGGTAGAAAATAATCTTTCTTTGCCAACAAAAAAATAAACGAAGGGCGCCATTATGGCCAGAAAGACACCATCCTGGAAAGAAGAGAGCATAACAGCTGTTATACTTTTTCCCATATTGATTCTTTCACGGTTAAGAATAAAGATTGCGAAAAAAAATCCGCCGCCCAACATTCCCGGTGCCAGTGCTGAAGCGAATTCCCAAAGCATGATAACATTAAAAGCACTGCGCCAGTTTAGCTGTTTATCGGTGAGTGCACGGATACGAATCATGTAGGCGCCGTCACGCACAACCATCATTAATAAAGCAATGACAAGCCAAAATAAACTGGTCCACGTCCAGCTTATATTTTCAAAAGCTTTTTTATCGAAATTTTTTACAAGCAAAAATGTTGCGGCTCCTAATCCAATAAGAATAGGCAACATTATTCTTGAGGGACGGAATGTTTTTAGAATTTGCCTGCTGTCGGATTGCATCAGCGATATCAGCTTCCACTGAGCCAGAAATTGTTATAGCCAATTCCCAAAGTAATTTTTATGATCTGCTCTTGAAGCAATTCAAGAATACCCAAAAATGTAAATATGGCCTGAACTTTATTTTCACATAGCAAAATCACGTCCTGAAAAGCAACTCTTTCCCTGCTGCGAATAAGGCTTCTTATCTGATCCTTTTGTTCGCTAATGGTATAAGGGTATTGAACTATTTTATGCACTACTTTGTTTTTATCTGCTTCAAAGCGTTTAAGCACTTTATTAAAACTATTCAAAAGCTGGAAAAGCGTAAGGTTCATTAACTCTTCGCTTTGGGAATTCTGCATAGCAATGGTGGCAAGCTCTTTTTGAATATTACCCCGTGCCGCTTTCATGCTGCGGTCTTCTTCTTCAATACGTAAAGCTTCACACGACTCTTTGTATTGCTTGTAAAGCAGAAGTCTTTCAACAAGATCTTTCCGTGGATCAACTTCATTACCCTGCTCGTCGATTTCAGGTCTTGGCAGAAGCATCTTTGCTTTTATCCGCATAAGGGTTGCAGCAACAAGAATGAATTCACTGGCCAGTTCAATGTTCAGTTCATTCATCTTATGAATATAATCCAGAAAATCGTTGGTTATATTGGAGATGTGAATATTATGAATGTCGATTTCATCCCTTTCAATAAAGAACAGGAGAAGATCAAATGGACCTTCAAACTGGGGTAATTTTATTTCAAATGCCTTTTCCACAGATTTCGTTTAAGTACCAAACATAGGCAAATCGTTATAAATTTGAAAATAGAATTATTATAAAATCATCTTTATTTCCATTTACCGATTTCTATTCA
>JAYURB010000367.1:0-3074 GCA_043756425.1 Bacteroidota bacterium | reverse complement strand
ATTTTCAATTCAGTTTCTGTTGTACCATCCCAGTGTGCATAAATAAATCCTCCGGCATCAAGCTTTGTTTTAAACTCTTCGTAGGTATCCGCTTTATGTGTGTTCTCTTCTCTGAAATTAATTGCTTTTCTGTAAATATTATCCTGAATCTGATCCAGCAAATGTTCAATTTTTAAATGAAGGTCTGTAATCTGAATAACAGATTTTTCTTTGGTATCTCTTCGCGCTACTTCAACAGTTCCATTTTCAATATCTCTGGGACCAATGGCTATTCGGACAGGTATACCTTTCAATTCATATTCAGCAAATTTCCATCCGGGCTTGTGTGTATCTCTGTCATCGAATTTTACAGAAATGTTTTTCGATTTCAAATCAGCCATTATTTTTTCAGCAACGGATGAAATAGTCTGTTTCTCTGCTTCTGTTTTATAAATAGGGACTATTACAACCTGAATAGGTGCAAGCATAGGAGGTAAAACAAGTCCTTCGTCGTCGCTATGCGCCATTACTAATGCACCCATCAGGCGCGTTGAGACGCCCCAGGATGTTGCCCATACAAAATCTTGCTTTCCATCTTTACCCGTAAACTTTACATCAAAAGCTTTGGCGAAATTCTGTCCAAGGAAATGCGACGTACCTGCTTGCAAAGCTTTACCATCCTGCATCAATGCTTCAATACAATAGGTATCAAGCGCTCCTGCAAACCTTTCATTTGCTGTCTTTACTCCTTTAATAACAGGTATAGCTAAAATATTTTCAGCAAAGGTTGCATAGACATCAAGCATTTTTCGTGTTTCAATAATTGCTTCCTCAGAAGTGGCATGCGCTGTATGACCTTCCTGCCAGAGAAATTCTGCAGTTCTCAGGAAAAGACGCGTGCGCATCTCCCACCTTACTACGTTTGCCCATTGATTAATCAATAATGGAAGATCGCGATACGATTGAATCCAACCCCTATAGGTATTCCAGATTATAGTTTCAGAAGTAGGACGAATAATAAGCTCCTCTTCCAATTTGGCATCCTCATCTACAACGATATTACCATCAGCATCATTTTTAAGCCTATAATGGGTTACGATGGCACATTCTTTGGCAAAACCTTCAACGTGAGAAGCTTCTTTGGAAAAGAACGATTTTGGTATAAAAAGGGGGAAATAAGCATTAACATGGCCTGTATCCTTAAACATCTTGTCCAGGATTGCCTGCATTTTCTCCCAAATTGCATAACCATAGGGTTTTATGACCATGCAGCCTCTAACAGCTGAATTCTCAGCCAAGTCAGCCTTAATAACTAAATCCTGGTACCATTGGGAATAATTCTCTGATCTTTTAGGTAATTCTTTACTCATTTGAATGATTGGTATGGTGTTTGTAAAATGGGAAACAAAAGTAAAAATAAATATAATGAAAAAGGTCAACTACTTACTAGGAATCACCGGAATGCTAATAGCATTTTCCTGCTCTTCCACTTATCACGCCGGTAACACAGGCGCAGATGATGTTTACTACTCATCAAAAGACAAACAGGAACAGCAAGTTCAGCCTGCAGCGCCGGCATCAGCCCCTGCTCCTTCTGATAATTACAATAACAATAACAGCAATTACAACCAGGATAATTCCGATCAAAGTCAATACAAAGAAAACTCCGGACAAAGCCAATCTTCTGATTATTCCGGACAAAATCAGTCCTACGATATTTCAGGCAATTCAAATGGTACTTCCGGTCAATACTCTGACTCTAAAGGAAACACCTACATTACCAACAACTATTACGACGATAATTACGATTACGAATATTCTTCCCGTATTCGCCGCTTTTATACTCCGGCTTACGGTTATGGATATTATGATCCATTTTATACTAATTCATACTGGTATGACTATAACCCAATTAACTGGGGAGTAAGCATTTATTTGGGTTATAACTGGTGGGCTCCTTCTTACTATTATTATCAGCCATTCTGTTACGGCGGTGGCTGGTCTGTTGGATTTGGTTATGGAAACTACGGTTACAGTCCTTACGGCGGCGCTTATCCATACTATCATGGTTTTAGTCCCGGTTATGGTCATGGTTATGGTCATGGTTATGGATACAACGATGGTTACAACAACGGCTACTGGAATGGTTACAACGATGGATATTATGGCAACAATCCCAACCCATACTATTACAACTCTTACGATGCAACCAGTCATTCTTATGGTCCACGCGGATCAACCAGCAGCAATAGTCCAAGGTCCAGTTCTCAAAGAAAAAGTGAATTAGCTCCAATGAGTGTAAAATATGAAAGAGCAATTTCTGAAGGACGAATTTCAAAAAGTAATGCAAACAGTTCTGATGAAAGAATTGAACGCGCAGGTAGCATAAAAGATAAAGACATCAGACAATCTACACCTCAGAATTCAAGAATCAATTCAGACATGAAAGATGACTCCGGCAAAAACAACAATACAATACGTCAGGATAATTCTTCTATAAAAAATCAACAGAATAACGATGGTCGCACTATCAATAAGGATAACAGAACTGATGGACGCACAATCAAACAAGACAATAATGTTGATGGTAAAAAGAATAATGACATGAGAACCCCTTCAAACCAGGGAATACGTCAGGAACCTGCCATTGATAATCGTAATATGAATTCAGGTGGTCGTGACAACAATAACATTAAAAATCCAAGTGCTACACCTCGTTACAATAATCCTGCACCGAACTCTGACGATAACCGATCAATAGAGAGAAACAATAATAATTCCCGCCCTAATGACAACCGTCAAAAAAATAACGATCGTCAGATGTTGATGCAGAAAAACGAAAACATACAACGCGAAAGTATTATACAAAAGGACGAATCTGATTTCTCGACAACTCCTTCCCGCAGCGAAAACAAAACCCCTGTATTTCAACCAAGGAATGAGCCTAAACAATATAAATCAGAATCTCAGCCTGCACCTCAGCGTAATTCAGAACCTTCCCGTCCATCTGAACAAAAAAATAATAATAGCGGAGGAAGAAGAAGATAATCATCTGCTTTAAATAATAGAATTTTTAGAATAACCCCAAAGTGTAC
>JAYURB010000366.1:0-7276 GCA_043756425.1 Bacteroidota bacterium | reverse complement strand
CAGGAACTCCGGAGCAGTCATGGTAAAATGAAAAAGTTACCAAGTACTGATTCTGCCCAACGTATTGGTAGGTAATATCACCACCCATTGCATGGCTGGCTCGGACTTCACTAAATTGAACAAAAAGGATGAATAGGAATAGAAAATATTTTTTCATGATTATTTATTTAAGTTTTTCATATATAACTTGTGAATAAGAAAAAATCCAGAAAATCATTTAAAGTCGATCTTCTGATTTAACGCAATGTACAAAATATTTTTTTGTTGAATTTTTCGGTTAAATCAGATTGCAAAATTAATTAACGAACATTTGTATCTTCGCGCCAAATATTATTCATGTCAAAAGCTACGTCATTTCCAAAAGAAAAAATAAAACTCCTCATGCTCGAAGGAGTGCATCCTGCTGCATTGAAACTTTTTAAAGAAAGCGGATATACTGATATTGAAGCCATAAAGTCATCTCTTAGCGAAGAGGAATTGTGCGATAAAGTAAAGGACACTCATCTTCTGGGCATACGCTCTAAAACCCAACTTACCAAAAAGGTTTTAAATTCTGCTTCGCGATTAATCGGAATTGGAGCTTATTGCATTGGCACCAATCAGATTGACATGAATGCTTCCATTGAAAATGGTATTGCTGTTTTCAACTCTCCTTTCTCCAATACCCGTTCCGTCGCTGAAATCGTAATAGCTCAGTGCATTAACCTAATGCGACGCGTATTTGAAAAAAGTGAAGCTGCGCACAAAGGAACATGGCTGAAAGACAGTGCTGACAGCTACGAAGTAAGAGGAAAAACTCTTGGTATCGTAGGCTATGGTCATATTGGTTCACAGGTTTCCGTTCTGGCTGAAAATATGGGCATGAAGGTTATATTTTACGACGTAGAACCCAAACTCAGTTTGGGAAATGCAAATCCTGTTCGTACACTAAATGAACTTTTGGAAAATGCAGATATTGTAACGTTGCATATACCCGGACTTCCGACAACAAAAAACCTGATTAATGTAGAAAGTTTAAAAATAATGAAAAAAGGTTCTGTGCTTATTAATTACAGCAGAGGTGATGTTGTCGATATTGATGCAGCCCGTGAAGCGCTTATCAGTAAGCAACTTCATGGCTTAGCAACGGATGTCTTCCCTGTCGAACCGCAAAGTAATAGTGAAAAATTCGTATCGCCTCTTCAGGGAATTCCAACCGCAGTGCTTACTCCTCATATAGGAGGCTCTACACAGGAAGCTCAGGAAAATATAGGCCTCGATGTTGCCGGTAAACTGATTAGCTTTTTAGAAACAGGCTCAAGTACAGGTTCGCTTTCTGTTCCTGCTTTAAGTCTTCCGATTCAGATGGACACCCATCGCCTGCTTCACATTCATAAAAACGTTCCCGGTGTCCTAAGCGAAATAAATGGTTTACTCTCCAGAATGAATGTCAACATCCTTGGACAATATTTAAAAACAAATCCGCAAATCGGTTATGTGGTATTAGACATAGATAAGAATACCTCCGATTCCGTACTGGAAGAATTGCGTAAAGTAAAAAATACCATTCGAGTTAGAAGCCTGTATTAATTAATGTTTTTTTACTTATTCTTAATTTTTAAAAATCATACTCAAATAAAATGTCCATTGAAAATATCATAATTCGAAAAGGTGAAAAAGATGATTTGCCGGCTTTACTAAAACTTATTCAGGAACTGGCTCTATTCGAAAAAGCTCCCGATGAAGTTACCAATACTATAAACGCTATGGAAGAGGATGGTTTCGGAAAAAATCCCGTCTTCGAATTTTTTGTTGCAGAGTTTGAGAATGAAATCGCCGGCATTGCACTTTTTTTCACAAAATACTCTACCTGGAAAGGAAAAGGAATTTACCTCGACGATCTTATCGTTACTGAAAAACACAGAAGCAAAGGCATTGGAAAAAAATTATTCCAAAAAGTAATCGATGAGGCGAAAAAGAGAAAGGCTAAACAAATGCATTGGCAGGTACTGGACTGGAATACGCCGGCAATCGATTTTTACAAAAGCTATGCAGCCTCCGTAGAGGCAGAATGGCTCGACTGTAAATTTAAAGAAGAACAAATTATAAAACTGGGCAATTGAAATAAATTAAGTAATTCAAAAATGAAAGTATTTAAATTCGGTGGAGCTTCCGTGAAAGATGCCGAAGCGGTTAAAAATGTTGCAACCATATTGGCATCCTACAAAAGCGAAAAAATTGTAGTGGTAGTTTCCGCTATGGATAAAACTACCAATGCGCTTGAAAAAATAGTAAATTCTTATTACGACCGTTATGATGATCTGAGAATTCATATTGATTTTGTCAGAAACTTTCATTTACAGATTATCGATGATCTGGGCTTCAAAGAAAACCATCCCATTCGGGCAGAAATTGAAAATTCATTTGTAGAAATCGATTGGATTGTTGAAGAAGAACCCTCCAAAGGATATGCTTTTATTTATGATCAGATTGTTGCTCAGGGAGAAATAATTTCTACACGAATAATCAGCGCATACCTGAATGAAACCGGTATCTCCAATCAATGGCTAGATATTCGAAATGTTTTGCAAACCGACAATTCATACAGAGAAGCAAAAATAAACTGGGACCTCACGGAAAAACTTATCCATATGCAATTGCCTCCTTTGCATAACAAAAGTAACATAGTCGTTACGCAGGGTTTCATAGGATGTACTTCTGAGAATTTCACCACTACCCTTGGCCGCGAAGGATCTGATTATACAGCTGCTATATTATCGTATTGCCTTAATGCAGCTGAAATGATTGTATGGAAAGATGTACCCGGAATATTAAGTGCTGACCCAAAATTTTCAGAAGAAGCAATCAAACTTGAACAGGTTAGCTACCACGATGCCATTGAACTTACCTATTATGGTGCAACAGTTATCCATCCAAAAACCATTAAACCTCTTGAAAACAAGGGCATCCCACTTCGCGTTTGTTCCTTTAAATTCCCCTTGGAAAAAGGAACACTCATAGGAAATTTTCAGGGCACCAAACCGCTTGTCCCATGCTATATTTTTAAATTTAACCAAATCCTTTTCTCAATTTCGTCTAAAGATTTTTCTTTTATTACTGAAGAAGGTTTAAGCAGAATTTTTTCAATTTTTGCAGAGATGAATATTAAAATTAACCTCATGCAGAATTCCGCTTTAAGTTTCTCTGTTTGTGTCGATAACGATCCCTTTAAAATTCCTAAATTAAAAGAAATTCTTTTAAATGAATTTCGTGTATTGTACAACGATGGGCTTCGATTGGTAACCGTCAGACACTACTATGCCTCAACAATAGAACAGCTTATTAAAGGAAAAGATATCCTTCTTGAACAAAGAAGCAGGCATACGGCGCATTTGGTTTTTAAAGAATAGTTTTTTTAATGAAATTATTATTTGCGATGATTTAAGCATTTGATTAATGGCTACTGTAAACCTTATTACCTAAGTAAAAATAATCCTCTCCCCAAACATTTACCTTATTACCTTCTTAAAAGTAATCTGTTTTTAAGATTAAATACAACAATCAGGTATTTTTAAATTTGAAGATTTTGCAAATTACAATTAATCGAAAAGAATTGAAAAATAAATCTCGCAAATCATTACCGTTTGAAGTGCTATTAGTAATTAATCGCAGCAATTTTCCGATACAGCGTTCTTGCAATTTTTCCCAGTGACTCAACTGTCCAGCCTGCTATGTGCGGCGAAAGAATAACCTTATCTGAATTTATAAGATATTGCCAGGAAGGGTTCTCGCTAAATTTTTTAACGGAAAATTTTTCAAAAGAGAGGTCTTCGTATTCAATAACGTCCAGACAAGCACCGGTAATTTTTCCTGACTTAATATTTTTTACCAGGTCATCGATACGAACACATTTGCCTCTGGCAGTGTTGATGAAATAAATTTTCTTTTTAAAATTATTGATAAATGTATCATTAATAAAAAACTCTGTTTCATTTGTTAAGGGGACGTGTATGCTAAGTACATCTGCTTTTTCAAAAATCTCTTCCGGATTTACTTCTAAGACTGATTCCGTCTGAAAACCTTTTTTGTTTTTATCATATGCTAAAATTCTGCAGCCAAATCCACGAAGCTTCTCAGCAAAAGCACTTCCCATATTTCCATAGCCAATTATTCCAACGGTCTTTCTATTCAATTCATGTCCACGGTTTCCTTCTCTAATCCAATCGCCTTTCCTAACCTGGTTATCTGCCCTGTTTAGATTATTCATCAGCGATAACAACATTCCAACAGCATGTTCGCCGACAGCATCCCTGTTTCCCTCGGGAGAATTCAGACAGAAAATATTTTTGCTTTGTGCAAATTCAACATCGATGTTTTCCATGCCTGCACCGGCCCTGGCAATAAACTTTAATACTTTAGCCTTTTCGAGAATCTTTTCATTCAATTGTATTCGGCTGCGAATAACGATTCCATGAACATCAGCAATTAGACCGTATATTTTTTCAGTATTAAAATCATATCCTTCAATACATTCATGTCCGTCTTTTCGCAAAGATTCTATCAGGAAAGGATGAGCATCGTCTATAAACAGGATTCGCATTTCAATATCAGGTTAAATATTTTTCTATTGCATTCGTCAATTCGGCAAATTGCTGCCAGCTTAATGCTTCTGCACGTAAATCGGCAAAGGGAAGTTCTGTAGAAATCTCTCTTGTAACCAGCGAAGAAAGAGCATTTCGAAGCGTTTTCCTTCTTTGATTAAAGGCTGCTTTAACAACTCTTCTGAATGATTTTTCATTGCATGGAAGAATAAAATTTTCTTTTCTTAAAAAATGCAATACTGCCGACTTGACCTTTGGGGGCGGCGAAAAATCTTCCTGGTTTAAAGTCATAACAATGCTTACATCATACCAGGCTTGCATAAAGACACTTAGAATACCGTATTCTCTTCCTCCCGGATCACCTGCAATCCGTTCAGCTACTTCCTTCTGAAACATGCCAACAACTTCAGGAATTTTAGAACGATGGTCAAGCACTTTAAATAAAATTTGTGTTGAAATATTATAAGGAAAATTTCCTATGATGGCGAAATCGGCATTAAAAATTTTTTCTAAATCAATAATCAGGAAATCGTTATTAATAATATCGTTTTTATGATCAGGATATTTTTCAAACAAATAATCTACGGACTCCCTGTCAATGTCAATGATTTTCGTTTTTATATCCTTTCTGGCAAACAAAAAATCTGTCAGTATTCCCATTCCAGGCCCTACTTCAAGCACATGGCTGCATTTCTCCGGCAACACAAGTGTTTCAACAATGCTTGAAGCTATTGCAGGATCTTTCAGGAAGTGCTGCCCCAGACTTTTTTTCGGACTGACATTTTTCATTCAGTCTACGGTTTCAAGCAGCGTGCGGAAGGCTACAAATTTATCCTTGTAACGATAGTTGTGCTCTCCACGAAGAGCAGGAGCATACATATCCTGATATTGCTGATACTTCTCCATGCTTTCACACCAATATTGAAAACTGTACGTATGTCCGCCGGAATCTTCATCACCAAGTACCCGAAGTATTTTGCTTTCTTTGAACAAACCGGTACGCATTACATCAGGAACGTGAGATGTTTTCATCCATTCAAGCCATTCATCGTGAACAGACTTTTCAATATTAATGGTTACGTTGTAGACAATCATTGTTGTTTCTGCTATTTTGATTTAAGTAAGACTGCAATTAGTTTCTCACTAAAAACATATTGATAGTTATATGAATTTAAAAGTAATCAATTGAGTATATCACCTCTTAAAGCACGGAATCGTTTCCTTGCCTCCACAGCAAACAAACTGCCCGGGTATTTAATTAATAATTCCTGATAAAGCTCCATAGCTTTTGTTTTATCTTTAATTTTATTTTCAAACAATTCGGCACGATTGTACAAAGCATCATCAGCGATTACACTTGCACTGTCGCGTGTGATGATCTTTTGATAGAGCGAATCCTCTGCCTGCCAGTTTCTTTTTTTATCCATGATCTGCGCCTGTTTAAACCAAGCATCGTCGACCAGAGAATGATCCGGAAAATTTTTAAGTAAAGTATCCAGCACAAGTAATGCTTCATCGTTTTTATTTCTGTATGTCAAAAGATCTGCCCGTGAATAAATCAGCAATGCATCTGTAGTGGAATCCATACCCATGTTATCGCTTATAAGCAGTGAAAGCGCCAAAGCATCGTTAGCGATAAGCTGCGACGTTGCTGATTTAAGAACGTCAAGCTGTGCTTGAGCCCATTCGAAATCACCGCGGAAATAATCTAAACGTGCAGCACGGAATTTTGCATCCTGTCCGAGCGGGTCATTCTTAAAATCCTTATCTACCTGTTTGTACAACAAATCCGAGTCCCACACATTTCCTGAAAAAAGATAAATATCAGCCAGCTCAAGTTTGCATTCTGCTTTTGTACTATTACTTATTCCGGGCATATCAATTGTTTCTTCAAGATCATTAATTGCGGTATCGATCCGGTCTAGATAAAAAGCATTCAAATGTGCCAGTCCGCGTATAAGTGTGGCAGTGCGAGGAGATTTTCCCAATTCTTTTAAGGTAGATTGATAATCACTTTCAAGTCTTTTAAGATCTTCTGAAACATAAATATTATTTTCTGTAATTTTTTTATTCAATGAGTTCAACAACCCAATTCAGGCAGGCACATAGTTTACATTGAATGATCCTTTATCAATAATAAATTGATAACACTTTACAGCAGCGTCGTAATTGAGATTGGACTCTGCCATGTTTCCAATATTGAATACCCTGCTTCCATCATCTTTACTTCTTTTTTCAAGGGCCTTAGCTTGTATAAAAGCAGAATCAAAATCTTTCTGTTGGAGGAAAAACCAGATAAGCATTTCAGAATATTCTGAATGATCAGGATTCCTTTGAATACGTCTCAGAAGCGCTGTTCTTAAAATATCATTCCTTGAGTTGTCCGGGTCAAAACCGATACGTGACTGGAGAATATTTAATACATTTTGCTGCAACATCGGATTTTCACCTACAGCATCCAGGTATTCTTCTGCCATATTGCTAAAATCACCTTTTTGGTAATAAATCTCAGCCATTTCAAAATTGAAAGAATAATTGTCCCGTGTTAATTTTTTACCTTCAAGGTAGGTTTGCAAAGCATAATCAAGCTCTTGACGCTGTAAGAAAGCATTGGCAAGACTTATAATTGCACCCTGATCGTTGGTAATTCCTTTCAGTGCTTTTTCATACTGTTGCTTTGCTTTATCTTTTTCGCC
>JAYURB010000365.1:0-7276 GCA_043756425.1 Bacteroidota bacterium | reverse complement strand
TTCTCAATTGTGTGCATTGCAATTTTCTATTGACACCTTCGCTTAACATGTTGAAGAAAAATGGAAATAAAAAATTGCCGTGGTATTCTTTTTGAGTTTTAGGAAACGTTAAGCTGATTGCCGGCTTAGTTGCATCATTAAAATAACTATCATCATAACTAAATACATATTGCTTATGATCTTCTTCTGTTAGCGTTCCGGCGAAAGTGCCGTTGCGATATACTTCCACTATTCTCATTTATTTAATGTTTCCCCGTCTTGCCGACAGGCAGGTTTTTCACTTCAAGAATCAGTTCCATTCCCAAAACTTCTGCTATTTTGTTTAAGACTTCCAATGAAGGGTTTCCCTGTCCTCGTTCCAATTTGTACAAAGTGTTCGTACTCACTTTTGCTATTTCCGCCAGATGCGGTTGGGTGATATTCAATTCTTTTCTTCTGCTTCTTATGGTTTCACCAAGGTCCTTAACTAACATTATAATGTGATTTTGCCTATAAAAGTAATTTAATTTTTAAATTAATCAAACAAAATCACAGTATAATGTGTATTTCAAAATCATATTACTTAAGAAAGTTATATTTGGGGAAAATCATGGGCCTAAAGGAAAAGTAAATTGATGCCGTTATTAAACGCATGGAAAAAACAAGATTTATGCAATGGATTGGATAGCTAATTCTTTCTTATCAAATCAATACAAAGAAAAATATAAGATCTTTTTAGAAGAGAAATATCCGGCGTTCTTTGAAAACGGTTAGGCTGTTTAGGTCTATTATCTTTCCCTTTCGTCAAATTCGTATAAATGATAGCCGTTTTTTTAAAATTTTTCTACAAACTTCATGTACAATGGCTTTATTTTTAAGTCTTTATTTTTTATGTTATAAATATGTCTTTTTACAACATAAATTGAACATAAAAGATAAATAAATATGTTTTAATGTTATATTTGTGTCGGTATTGTTCATATATCTAACATGAAAGCTAAAAATATTTCTGGAAATCATGCTTTTCTATTAGAGCATCTACTAAGGAAAAATATGACTTTTTTTACCACTGGGGATGTTCAAGAAGCATTGCCAAATCATACACCAAACGCAGTCAGAATACAGATAAGCAAAATGGTTAAGAAGGGATTGCTTTTGAGAATAACTGGCGGATTATACAATATTATTCCATTTGAACAAGATGCTAAACATTATTTTCCGAATTGGCATCAATTAGCTTCAGCGTTGATTCGACACCATGAATATTACATCGGATTCTATAGCGCTATGGAAATCCATGGACTTGTAACCCAACCTTCAATGGTAGAACAAGTCGTGACGAAGAAAAGAATATTACCAAAGCGAAGACTAATCAGAAATGTTAGATTTGAAATTATTACACTGAGTGATAAACGTTTTTTTGGATTGAAAAAGCAATGGATTGATGACTTCAATCAAGTTTATTGCAGTGACTTGGAAAAAACTTTTGTCGATTGTTTATACAAACCAAATTATTCCGGAGGAATAACGGAAATCGTAAAGGCGTTATACAAATCAAAAGATAAAATTGACACCATAAAGATGGAGGAGTATGCGCTGAAATTTAATGCGCAAGTAGTCATGAAAAGACTCGGCTTCATATTTGACAACCTTCAGATTTTTCCGGATTTACAGAACCGATTATTAAGTAAGCTTACAAACTCTTATGAGAGATTAGATCCTTCTCTTCCTAAAAACGGGATCAGTAATTCACGATGGAAAATAATTGACAATATAAATATAGAGTCTTCGATAAAGGCAATTCAAACATAACTATGATTAAACCAGCAGAAATTAATGCAGCAGCAGGAAAAACAGGAGTACGAGATACACAAATCGAAAAGGATTATGTAATTGCATGGATACTTTTTGGAATTTCCAAGAATGAATTATTAAAAAAAGAATTAGCATTTAAAGGAGGAACCGTTTTAAAAAAAGCATATTTTCCAGATTACAGATTTTCAGAAGATCTTGATTTCACTTTTGTTGAAACTGATTTTGATACTTCCAAATTCAAAGCAGAATTTCAAAAAATTTTAGAATGGGTATACAATGAATCACGAATAAAACTGGAAATAAAAGAAGACACTACACATGTAACTGGAAATTACAATTTCTATATTACTTATACCGGTCCTTTAGGAGGAATAGGAGCTAATAAAGATATCAAAGTGGATATCGCATCTGATGAATTAATTTGCAACAAACTCGAATTAAGAAAAATCATTCATTCATATTCTGATTTGCCGGATTTTGGAATGCTCTGCTACTCAATAACTGAAATTATTTCAGAAAAAATGCGTTCACTTATGCAGAGAACTGCACCACGTGACATTTACGATTTATGGTTTCAGTTTGAAAATGAGGGTTTAGATATTCAGGATTATGTATACTGTTTCATAGATAAAGCAAAAATCAAGGGAAAGGATCCCACTAAATTTGTCGCCGAAGTTTTAAAAAAAGAAAAAATATTTCAAACCCATTGGAACACTCACCTGGCAAATCAAATGAGTGAAGTTCCAGAATTTTCAGTTGTATGGCGCCAACTTGCAAAACATTGGAAGCAGTTTGAAAAAATAATAGGCAAATAAAAGCAAAAAAATAGCCCTTGATAACCAAGGGCTAAACTACTATTAGCGGTCCGGACGGGACGTATTATTTATATTATTTTACCTATGCAAATATTATTTTATAGGTTTAGAATTTTGAAATTTAGGTTTAGAATTATTTTTAATGAACGTAAGTGAATTAAAATAAAAGTCGATTATAAATGTGTCAAAATTACTTCCAGTTTATCTATTATGTACTTATAGCGAATTACCTGTGTTTCATAAAATAAGTTGGCAATGAGAGCTTCTTGCAAACCGCTATCACTTAATATATTCTTAAATTCTGACTTTAAATATTGTTTTACATCTCCCGGAGAATAGATGATTTGTTCAATTAAGTCCAATCTGTTGTCAAGAATGTAAGTTATATCTTCGAAGTCTTTACTTGTCCGCGGGTCTTTTGCTCCTCTATCATGAAAGGCACTAAATTTTGCAGCCAAAAAATATGCTAATGGTAAAATCCGGATTTGTTGATCTTCTATTTTTCTTGTTTCGACATGTTTAAAGCCAAGCGCAAACCATTGATCAGCTGGTGCCCATCCAACCGCTTTTGTTGACATTACATCAACGGTAACATCATCATACATAAACCGGCACATAACAGTCTCATCCGATGTCTGATAAAATTTCTTCTGCGTTAGAAGTACTCTTAGTTTTTCTAACTCACCCAGGGTTAATATTTCCAGGCTAATATCTATGTCTTTTGTTGGACGGATATCTTCTGCTGCCGGATCATTAATATACAAACTGACAATCGCACCACCCACATAGACTACCCGATCATTTAGCTCTCCAAGTGCTTTTGCTACTTTACCAATGACCTTTAAATTTATCCGGGTATTTTTCATTTTAATTTTTTCTCCAATTCCTTAAAGGCTATCTCCTGTTCTCTTTTTTTACCTATCCGTAATGCATCAGTCAATGAAAGCAACTCATAAAGTTCCTTATCTTTAATGCAAGCAGCCGGAACAGATGGATGAAGTGGCTGAATGCCTTGACCTCTTACATTTCCTTCAGGCCAGCTCCAAACATAATTTTCTTTGCTCTGTATTAATTTTTTCAATGGCTGTGCTGAATGTGCAGTAGCTATCCCACGAACCATTGCTCCGGGATGCTGTGGATACACGTATTTTAATCCATGATTTAAAAACTCTAAAAGTGCACCTTTCATAAGTGTTTTTTTATCTGCTGAAATCAACCCGGCCTGAACAGAGCGATTAATTGACTCACTTACTTCACTGCTGCTGATCATTAATTCTATAGCCAAATCTTTCATTTGCCATTGCACTTGTTTTTTGGAAGCAATTTTTAAAAGGATTACAACATCCTGGGGACGCATACCGTTATGCTTTTTCATTTTGTTTTAAATTTTACGAATATAGCAATAATCCATAATTCGCGATTCGCGAATCACGAATTAAAATAGTTGAACAATATTTGTGCATCAGTCAAAGGTTCCATATTAAAAATATTCTAAACCTAAAAGCAACAAAAAAGCCTTGAAGATATTGATCTTCATGGCTTTGTGTTTTATTGCGGTCCGGACGGTAGTCGATAAAACTGAGATTTTGAAGGCTTTTTGGGGTTTTTAACCTTACACTATCAAAATAAAACCGAACAGTGTCTAAATAAACTTCAATCAGGATTAGAACAATTTAAAATGCCTGTCAAATCAAAGATGGCGTTGGTCAATTTGTTAGGAATTCATAAATGGATGTCGAATTCTTTGCTTGTGTATCTCATTTTTACTCCTTTACTTTGCGCTTACCTTTTGAACTAAGATAAGACCTAATTATTGGGTCTTTTCTACAAACAAAATGTAATGGCAGAAAGCAGCTACATATCTGTAAACCTCACTACTAAGCAACTTCATTTTATCAAATTGCTTGATGAATATGAAGTAGATATTTTCTCCATTGAGGAAATCCAAAAGAAACTTAAAACAAAGTTTGAGAACCTCAATGAAATTATTGAGAACCTTGTTCGTAAGGAAATCCTGATGCGGATTGAAAGAGGAAAATATTGCAAAGCCAATTTCAAAGATGAAATGGCTGTTGCAAACATTCTTGTTCCCGATGCTGCTGTTGCATATTGGTCAGCATTAAACACGCATGGTCTCACCGAGCAGATTTCCAATACTGTCTTTGTACAAACAACAAAATCAAAGAAGGGGAAAAAAGTTTTCGGAGTTGAATATCGTTTCATCAAAGTAGCAAAGCGCAAACATACCGGAATTATTAAAAAAGGATATGGCAATCGTCAATACAGAATTACAGATATGGAGAAAACGATTATTGATTGCTTTGATATTCCTGAATATGCCGGGGGTTATGATAACCTAATAAAAGCGTTTTACCGTGCGCCGCTCAAAGCAAATAAGCTGATTGAATACAGCAATGCAATTCACAACATTGCAGCCATAAAGCGTATGGCTGTAATTGCAGACAGTACAAGTAAGAAAGGGCTTTCCGCTTTTCTTCAATTCGCAAAAAAGAAAGTGAACCTGAAATATAATTTGTTTGACCCCTTTGGTCAGGAAAGCGGAGAGTTCAACAACAAATGGAAAGTGAGAATGAATTTATCAGAAGAAAAAATAAGGCAAATGTGCCAAAGTGAATATTAATGATTCTACAAAAGGAAATAAAAACAGTTGCAGAGCAACAGGAAGTTCCGGCATCTACCATTGACAAAGATTGGGTATTGGGCCATTTCCTGAACGCAATTTATTCATTGGATGGATGGAGAGATAAACTCATTTTCAAAGGCGGAACTTGTTTGCACAAATGCTACATTGAAGATTACCGTTTCTCTGAAGATTTGGATTTCACTTCTGCTGATGAAAAGTTTAAACTCACAAAAAAATCGCTTACCCAACTTTGTCAGCAGGTATTTCGACACGCTGAAATCTCTACTTATATTGAATCATTGCGATCATTGCACTTCAATGAAATACTCACAGGATATGAATCCAAAATAAAATTTTGGGGAGCTGACCATCCACGCAATCAGGAACCGCCTTCACCCGACCGATGGACTACATCTATCAAGTTAGAAATAATTCTATTCGAGAAAATGATGTTTGCAACAGAAAACAAAAACATCATTCACCCATATTCGGATAAAAAAATAATCTCCGGCACTTTGGCGAAATGTTATTGTATTGAAGAAGTCATCACCGAAAAATTACGTGCTCTCATTCAAAGGCCATACACTGCTCCCCGTGATTATTTTGACATTTGGTATTTGGTAAATCACAATGCCGAATTGAATTGGAAAATAATAAAGGCTGCCTTCATGGAAAAAGTGAAATTCAAAAATCTGAGTTTTAAAAATCACGAAGAGCTTTTAACAGAGGAAGCAGAACAACATTTAAAAAATCACTGGGAAAACACATTGAAGCATCAACTCAAACCCGCTATGTATGTAGAGGCGAAAACTGTAATTGACTTTTGTAAAAAATTATTCAAAGAAAAGCTGATGAATTAATTATTTATCGGGGATTTAAATTATTCTGGACAAATTTGTTTGTTATAGTAAAACTGCTGAGGAAAAATGCTGAAATTAAGACTACTGCTCCGGAAATTCAGTCGGATATTTACAGATTGGAATCAATTGTTGAGAAATGTTTGAAGACTTATGATAAAACTATTGGAACGCAAATCTTAAATTGGCTCGCTAAATCCGATATTCCAAGGACCGACTACTTAGACATTCTTGTTGAGCACATAACATATAAAAATCTTCAAGCAAAAGATGGAAAGCCAAGATTTAAACAGTTAAGAAAACAAATTGAAGAGCTATTAGTTTCTAATCCCGAACATAAAGAATTCAAAAAACTTGTTGAAAATGAAGCGAAACGATTAAAGTGTAAAATAAAAGACCTGGACCTAAATTTAGATTACGTAGAGACTGGGTTTAAGTGGTGAGGTGTTTTTGAAAATCTGGCTATCCTTAAACATTTTATTTCCGGTTTAAAACTTTCGGTATTTCAGTTATCTTTGAAATAACAAAGGATAAATTAATAAATAAAATATGAAACAATACTTTATTCAATATCACAACACTGAAATTATGGGAAATTATCCCAATACAAACCTAAAGAATATTGACAGTGTTAAATTTGACACAAAATCCAAAACAATTTTAAATTCTTTACTCGAAATAGAAAAGAGTTGTTGAATTCTTTATAGGAGAACTGATAATCAAAGAACAATCTGCTAAAAATATATCGGGTTCACTAACTCATAGCCCTTGATGTATTGTGTAGTTCCACCATCACCACAAACCTCCTTTGCTAAATGTCCGATGCAAAGTTCTGAGAGTTTCATCTTAATATTTTCTGCCTTACTTCGATGTGTTTCTACCTCAATTCAAAAATATCAGAGAGGAAATAAGAACCGAATAATAATCTTTAAACCGTTGAAATTGAATTCATCTAAAAGAAAAAAGCCCTCCTAAGAGAGCTTTTTGAAGGCGGTCCGGACGGGACTAACTTTTTTGCCCCGCTTTGCTTCCTATTCATCCGATACATCTGATAGTCAGTAGATTAAGTCACTTTATCTTTGCGTCTAAAAGCAAGTGAACGCAAGCAAAAGTGACAAATGTTGTACCCATTGTTGTACCCAATGAAGTACCACAGCTTAATCACT
>JAYURB010000364.1:0-3079 GCA_043756425.1 Bacteroidota bacterium | reverse complement strand
TGCAAAATCATGCCCCTGCCGATTTCCAGCTTGGCAACATGGGTTTGAGCTGGATAGATGACAGTGGAAGACTTATGCTATTCCATAAAGGGAAAATAAGCACGGTATCGTATGAAATAATAAAAAAGTATTTCCTAAACGGGAACGTCCTGAAATATGAAGTAGGAAACAATACCGTTAATGTGTTTTATAACGGGAAGAATTATTGATCGCTTTAATGATTGCTCCTTCGCTGCAGGCACTTTCAAGGGGGACGTTTATAAAAAAATCTCTCAAACAGCGTATTTACTCTATCCTTTGAGTCTTTTGTCGCCTGTTAATAAAACAGCTATAACTGTTAAAAGCTTTTTAAAATATTCCTCATTCCCCCGTAAATCTCCAATCTTTTTCCTACTTTTGCCACATAAGTGGAAAGATTTGATTGCCCTCCCGGCGATATTGCAACCACGGTAAAAAAAGCTAAGGCATTTACCCGCAATTTTTTCTTTTCTCTAAATGTTGTCTAATAATTAATTAAAAAAAACTATGTCGTATTTATTTACCTCTGAATCCGTTTCTGAAGGACATCCCGATAAAGTTGCGGATCAGATTTCAGATGCATTAATTGACAATTTCCTTGCTTACGATGCCAACGCAAAAGTAGCTTGTGAAACCCTCGTTACCACCGGACAGGTTGTTCTTGGCGGCGAGGTAAAATCGACTGCTTATTTAGATGTGCAGGATATTGCCCGCGATGTAATTCGTAAAATAGGATATACACACAGCGAATACATGTTCGAAGCGGATTCTTGCGGTATTCTATCTGCCATTCATGAGCAATCAGCCGATATAAACCGTGGCGTTGAAAAATCAGACCCATGGAAACAAGGTGCAGGCGACCAGGGAATGATGTTCGGTTATGCATGCAAAGAGACTGACAATTACATGCCTTTACCTCTTGAACTAGCCCATACGCTCTTACGTGAATTGGCAGCTCTTCGCCGCGAAGGAAAACAAATAAACTATTTGAGACCCGATGCAAAATCACAGGTAACCATTGAATACGACGACAACAATAAACCCGTTCGTATCGATACTATTGTAATCTCAACCCAGCACGATGATTTTGACAAAGATGCTGCCATGTTGAAAAAAATTAAAGATGATGTTTTGAACATCCTTATGCCGCGTGTAATTAAAAAACTTCCTAAACGCGTTCAAAGTCTTTTCAACGATAAAATTAAATACCATATCAATCCAACCGGTAAGTTTGTTATTGGAGGACCTCATGGAGATACAGGATTAACAGGAAGAAAGATTATCGTTGACACCTATGGCGGCAAAGGTGCACACGGAGGCGGTGCTTTCTCCGGAAAGGATCCATCTAAGGTTGACCGTTCTGCTGCATATGCTACACGCCATATTGCTAAAAACATGGTAGCTGCCGGTATTTGCGACGAAGCCTTAGTTCAGGTAGCGTATGCAATTGGCGTTGCTGAACCGGTTGGACTGTATGTAAATACTTTCAAAACTGCTAAGGTTGCAATGAGCGACGGCGAGATTTCTAAAAAGATAAAAACCCTTTTTGATATGCGTCCATATGCAATTGAGCAGCGATTCCATCTCCGCACACCAATATATTTCGAAACTGCTGCTTATGGACATATGGGACGTAAACCTGAAGACAAAGAAAAAGTGTTCAATAAAGGAAAAGCGAATGAGAAGAGAATTAAAGTAAAACTCTTTCCATGGGAAGAGACCAATTATGTTGAAAAACTTAAAACAGCATTTCGACTGGAAACCAATAAAGCATCAGCAAAGAATCCTGAGTTTTTAATGGCTTAAGCGACTCTGAATTTTCTTGCTATATCAGGCAATAAAATGAAGATTACACATAAATTACTTTCCAAATAAAAAGGAGTTGAAATAATTTTCAACTCCTTTTTTATTTTCTGTATATAATAGATTTATTTTTCTTCTGTAAGCTTTATTAAAAGCTCCTTTAACTGAGGATTGTCAGGTCTTGGAGCATTCACATCAATAATTTCTCCCTTTTTATTCATAATCATATACCTTGGAATACTTCCAATCTGAAAATAACTGCAAGCCTTAGATTTCCAGTTACCGGGAGAAAGAAATTGAGTGCCGAATAAATTTAAATCGATCATTGCCTTCTTCCATGCATTTGTATCGGCATCAATAGAAATATAAAGAAATTCTATGTCCTTCTTTTGCTTATCCGTTAACTCTTCATGAATTTGTTTAGAATAAGGCATCATCTTCCTGCATGGGCCGCACCAGCTCGCCCAGAAATCAATATATACTACCTTTCCTTTTAGATCTTTCAGACTGGCTGGTTTGAATTTCATATCAATTAAACCGGGATCGCCGGCAAAATTAATTCCTGCAGCTTCCGGTGTGCCGGATGGAACCTGTTGTTTTGGAGCAGCTGCAATTGCCTGGCTCACCATTGTGACATAAGCCTTATCAATTGTTTTGTCCACCGTTTTTACACCGTCTAAAAACTTATTTGCTGTGTAAGAACTAAAATGAGAACATTCGTCAAGGGAATATCGCGATACCCAGTACAAAAAGATATCATCATCCAGTTTCTCCCTGGCTATGGTATATTTTCTATCGGAAGAAGTAGTGTATTCTTTAAACTTTTTATATCCATTCGACTTTGATCCGGCATAAATAATATAATACTTTATTAAATCACGATACGAAGATGAGATCAAAGCAGCTTTGTTATTAATATTCACTTTAGCAAACCCTTCCAGCATAACATCAGGAACAGGTATAACATCCAGTATTTTTACATCCCGGTTTGCATTTACTATAGGATAGGCAAACAATTCTTTCCAATAGCGAAAGTTGATTTCATTTTGGATATACTCATTAAAATCTTTGGAGTATGTATCACTTTTAGCATTGGCTTTTACGAAATCAAGTTGAGCTTTTCTTTCCGTAAAAAGTGCAGATTCAAAAAGATCAATGCTTTTTGACATTTTCTGTGCATCGTTCAGACTGTCGTTAAAGTCATCCGAAAACTTTTTCATAAATTCAAGAAGAAAAATATTTTGCGCAGCTGCTTTGC
>JAYURB010000363.1:0-3080 GCA_043756425.1 Bacteroidota bacterium | reverse complement strand
TTATAGGTACAGGTATTCAAAACATAAACGGTACCCTAACGGGAACAAATGGATTTGCAAACCTAACTATCAATAAAGCTACAGGATCTGTTGTTTTGAATGCCAACATTGACGTTGGAGGTAATTTCTTAACAAATAGTGCAACAAGCGTTTTTAGTATAAACGGAAAATACATGAAGGTTGCCCGTGATTTTACCAATAACAGCGGCACAACGACTTTTACGGGAATTGGCGGATCAACCGTTGAATTTAATGGTACGGTCAATCAGTTTTTTACAAATTCTTCAGGAATCATTAACCTCAACAGAGTTAAAATGAATAAAACCGGAGGTAAGCTATATCTAAATGGTGCAAACAGCACTATGAATATTGACTCTGCTTTAACCCTTACTTCAGGCATTATTGTTACGCGCAACATAGCAACTTTGGAAGTAAATGTAAAGCATTACCTCCCTGCAGCTATTGCCGGTAATAATGTTACCAGCTATATTGATGGTAACCTCAGAAGAAAAATTTCAAATCCAACAGGTCCATCTTCACCTGTTATTCCTGCTTCTTATGATTTCCCTGTTGGAGATTCTCTTACACCGGGAGGATATGAAAATGCAAATATTACTTTCCAGTCAAGCACATTGGTTCAGGATCTGCTCGCTTACTTCCTTCCATGGCCGGGAGGCCCACCTGCTATTGGCCCGGCAGCATCGGAATGTGTTTCTTATACCTATGATCTTTTACCTGCTTTCGATCATGGTTATTGGACTTTTAAAAGAAGTACAACAACATTCGGTGGTAATTATGACATAACATTATTCAATACCGGTATGGGGAATAATAGCGGTACTTTCTGGACTGTTGCTAAAGCTAATTTGATTGCTCCTCCAAGTACTTCAGGTTCCTGGAGACTTAAAGGAGCCTGTTTTGCTGCCAGTACTGCAGCGGCGACAAAAAGAAGTAATATGAATATTCCTGCTGCTGATTCTACTTCGTTTAACTCTTTATATACTACCTTTCAATCGAATGTTCAGCTTCCTATTGAACTTCTTTATTTCAACGCTGAACCGGAAGGTGATTTCGTTAATTGCAAATGGGAAACAGCCTCTGAAACTAACAATGAATATTTCGATGTTGAAAGAAGTCTGGATGGTAACTCATTTGATTTTCTGGGCAAGGTTAGCGGATTCGGACACGGCACCAGTACTGAAAACAGGTCTTATTCATTAATTGATCACGATGCCTGCAGGGATATACGCTATTATAGACTTAAGCAGGTTGACTTCGACGGACAGTTTACCTATTCAGAAACAGTAGCTGTCGATTGCAGTAAGGATAAAAACTTCTTTGATGTATACCCTAATCCCGGAACTTCGTTAGTTACCAGTTCATTCTACGAAAAAGCAGACGGCTTTATCAAGTTTCAATGGCATGATCTATTAGGACAAATTGTAAAAGAAGAAGTTCATGAAGTTGTAAAAGGATATAATAAAATTAACTCTAAAATAGATGACCTCGCTGCAGGTGTTTATTATCTGCGCTTAAATAATGTTGAAACATTATCCAATGATTTAATACGTCAGGTTAAATTTATCAAAAACTGATTTCTGTTTTTAAAAAAATTCAAACCGGCTTTATGCCGGTTTTTTTTTACCCCAAAATAATTCTCAAAAAATTACAGAATAAAAATTTGATTGAAATTTATCACTATCTAAATTCCTTATTGAGGCTAGGAAATTTAATTAATTGTAGAAAGCATTGCTTTGTTAATCAGCCAATGATGAAGGGTTTACCTTCTCATTCATAGAAAAAATTAATATAAAAGGCCTATTTCCATTCAATTTAAAATCACACACAAGGCGAGGAATAATTTTTATCTTTGCCATCCCATTTTTAAAAAGTTTACATGGACAGAAATTCGATTATCGGACTATCTTTAATAGGACTGATCATCATTGCATATTCGATTTATACCCAGCCGGGGCCTGAAGAAATTAAAGCACTTAAGCATCGGAGAGATTCTATTGAAAAAGTTGAACAGTTAAAGCAGGCTTCAGCAGAAAAAATACGGCAAGCTTTGCCTATTGATACTGCTATCTCTTCCCTTTCCGATACTGCAAAAATGGCTATTGAAAAAGAGAAGTTGGGGGATTTCTCTTCCTGGGCTGAAGGAACCGAACAACTGCTTACAATTCAAAATGATCTGTTAAAAGTTGTTGTTACTTCAAAAGGAGGCAAAATAAAATATGCTGAATTAAAAGGGTATAAAACATGGGACGGTAAACCTCTGCAATTACTCAAAAGCGATACTTCCTCTTTTAATTTAAGCTTCTCCGCTCAAAACAGGATTATCAATACAAGTGATCTTTTCTTTACCTCACCCCCTGTCACAGGAGCCGATAGTACAATCAGACTGAGATTACAGGTAACAGATCAAAAATATATAGAATACGTTTATTCCCTTCCTAAAAATTCTTTCCTGGTTAATTTCAGTATTAATGTAGTAGGAATGGAAGATCTGATTGCAAACAATGCATCCTATCTGAATGTTGACTGGAAAGATGAAGTCACAAGTAATGAAAAGAGCATAGAAAATGAAAGGCTCGCTACAACAGTGTATTACCGCTTCTCCGATGAAGACATCGATCATCTTTCTGAAACCTCTGATAAAAAAGAAAGTCTGAAAACTCGAGTAAAGTGGATTGCTTTCAAACAACAATTTTTCACGACCGTTTTAATAGCAGATAATAGCTTTGATTCCCCTATTGTTGAATCCGTTACCGATAAAGAGTCTAAAACCTCTGTTAAAAAACTCCTTGCATCTTTTTCACTTCCATACGATAGAAAAAATCAGCAGTCATATGGAATGCGTTTTTATCTTGGACCTAATCACTACCAGACTTTAAAAAAGATTGAAGATTTAAATCTTGAAAAAACGATACCACTGGGATGGGGAATATTCGGCTGGGTTAATCGGTTTCTGGTTATTCCTACTTTTAATTTCCTTGACAGTTTCAATATTAATTACGGAATCATCATTCTCATTTTAACATTCCTTGTTAGAATCATCCTTCTTCCTCTAACCTACG
>JAYURB010000362.1:0-7285 GCA_043756425.1 Bacteroidota bacterium | reverse complement strand
AGTTATTCGATCTATCATTGACACCGCTACCAAAGCAGGATTGCCGGTATTTGCTTCTCTGGTAAAAATCGCTACCTTGGGAACTGAATAGTTACAATATATTTAATATATGTAATTATTGTTTGAAATATTAATGTAATACTTCGAAAGGGCAGGTTTTATGATTGGAATAAATATATTTCGAATCTGGTAAATGACCTTTCTTCGGCTAAGCTCGGAATCCTTCGGCTGCGCTCTGGAACCATCCTTCGGCTGCGCTAGGAACCTCACCGCGACTCAGTAACCACCCTTCGACTGCGCTCAGGGAACGGGGATCAACTTTAATTTTGGCTTCGGCTTCGCTCAGCCGAGCTTTGATCTAATTGTTAGTCTTCGAAAGAGTTTCTTTGACTGGAGGGAATCGAATAATAATTCTTAAAATGAGAATGATTTTGGCATTGATGCAAGAGCTCATGCTTTTTGATATTTTATTCCATGGTGGTAATCTTTTTTGCTCCGGTCGAAGCTTGAATTTGTTTTTCTCTTTGATATGCACGAAAATGTTAAATATTTTCAGAAGCTTGGCTGAGGTAGCCGAAGCCTAAATACGAGCAAGTTCCCGTTCCCTGAGGTAGCCGAAGGGAGGTTATTGAACACAGCCGAAGGGTGGTCATTGAGCGAAGTCGAAGTGACGAAGTGTGGTCACTTAGTTCCTGAACACAGCCGAAGGGTGGTCACTTAGCAAAGTTGATGTGTCACTGTGTAGCTTAGAAAATTAAATGAATATACTGTTCTTATCTACTTTTTTGCCATTCATTTAAAAACTCACAAAATTTTCCCGTTCGCAGTATAACCAACTTTATTTAAAGTAGTTTATTATTTGCGACGAATTGAGCCTTACTTCTATGGCGATTGTAAACCTTATCACCTTAGTAACAAAAATCATATCCCGATAAACAAACCTTATTACCTTATTACCATATTAATAGTCTCCTATTTTGAAAATTGAATACAACAACCTTTACACTCATTTTATTTTAATCGCTCAAAACCGCATTCCCTGCATTTCAGAGTTGAATCACAGTCGAATAAAAAGTACATAACAGGCATTATCTAAAAGGAATAAAATGGGAAATAAGGTAATAAGGTAGTCTATGATTTACTATGTTTTGTTACTAAGGTAATTAGGTTCTATTTCCCGAAAGTAATCCAAAAATACAATAATAGTCTAAATTTAAGATTTTGTAAATTCCAATTTTTCGAAAAGTATAGGAAAATAAACTATTTCTAAAATTTCACAAATCATTACCCTTTGAAGTAAAATAATAAAGTCCGCTTTAGCATAGGTTTGTTCTGAAATCCTTCATTTTAAATACCTATTCAAACTATTTATTGAATGGAGTGTAATAAAAATGCATTTTTTATTGATTTTAATTTGACAGAAAATTGAAATTAATGGCGGTTTTAAAACTCTATTATTTCTAATAAATCATGAATTTTAGTAAAAACTAAAATAAGCTATTGCATTAAAGCTTTGTAATGAATTGACTAAAAATAGAATACACTAAAGGAATTCTTATTTAAATCGATTATTTTATGTAAGGATTTACTATTTTATTAATAACCTTGAAAATTAAATTGAGTAAAGAAGTAAGAAATAATTAGGTCTGACAAAGAGAACAGAATTCAATTATGTTTATTTATTCAAATTAATTAATCAAAATGAAAGCAAAAATCAGATTACGTAATGTATTAAGGCAGCGGGTTTATTTCACAAGCCTGATTTTTTTTATAGCAGCAGCAAGTTTATTCCTGGTGCTATTCATGGGTAACAACAAATCGCTTTCTTCAGCTCCTGTCAGCGGAGATTACCAGGCAATAGCTTCAGGCGATTGGAATACACTTGGTATCTGGCAAAAGTATAATGGCAGTGCATGGATAGCTGCAACTACAGTACCGGTGCAAGCTGATAAGGTAATCACAATTAAAAGCGGAAGTACAGTTACGATATCAACTGCATTGTCAATAGATCAGATTGTTATTGAAGCCGGCGGGATTCTTTTTTTGAATAGCGGAATAACACTAACTCTCAGGAAAACTACTTCACCCGATCTTGCAGTGTATGGTATTTTTCGGAATGCCGGTACATTGGTATATAGCGGTGGCTCAATGGCTACTTATTATAGTGGTGGTACTTATCAACATAATTATACAACTACCTCAGGTACAATTCCTACAAGTGTTTGGAATACAGGTTCCACATGTGAAATTTATGGCTATACAACAAATGCAGCAATGCCCGGAGGCCTCAACCAAACATTTGATAATTTAAAATGGAATTGCGCATCACAAACAAATAGTGTGAATATGGCCGGAGGATTTAGTTCATTTACCGGAAATTTCATTGTTCAATCGACAGGTATTGCAGAACTCCAAATGGCTAATGGAAACTATACATTGAATATAACGGGTAACATGACTATTAACGGGGGTGTTTTAAATTATTGCAATGTCGCAAGTAAAACGATTACGATTAATCAAACAGGCAATCTTTACATAAATGGTGGAACATTAAATTTCGCAAGTGGTAATATTTGTGTAGGAAATATTAATCTGACAGGAAATTATTTTCAAACAGGAGGTACATTCAATTTTGGAGGGGGAAACTCAGTCGTATCATCTATGGTTATTTCAGGAGATTTTTCTCAAACGGGAGGGGTACTTACAACAACAGGAACAAATGCAGGAGGGACGGTTGTTTTCAGTGGTGCAGTAGCCCAATCATTTACTGCTTCAGGAAATACAGTATCAGGAAGTGTAGATTATACAATAAATAACGGTGCTACTGTAAATATGGGAACAAGTGCTGTACTTGGAAGAAATTTCACACTGAATTCAGGCGGCCAGATTGGTATTGGCTCCCCCAATGGGATTACTTCTTCCGGATCAGTAGGAAATGTACAGGTTAGCGGAACTCGCTCTTTCAATGCAGGTGGAAATTACCTATACAATGGCACAGCAAATCAGATTACTGGAAACGGTCTCCCCGCTTTAATAAATAAGCTTACTATAAACAATAATAATTACCTTACACTTACAGCTGTTACAATGGTAAGCAGTGAACTTAGTATGTTAAGTGGAAAAATTCTCACCGGTGCAAATGAAGTCATTGTTACAAACACATCAGCCGCTGCAATAACTGGAAACTTAACCGGTTCATGGGTAGTAGGAAATTTAAGACGAACAATAACAAGTACAGGAACCTTCGATTATCCTGTAGGCTCATTAGTAAATTACGAATTAATGAGTATAACAACTTCGGGTATTGTCGGAATTGCCAGTATGGTTGGCAGTTTTGTAAATGCTGTTACAAATGACACTACCTACCCTTTAACTGTTGCAGTCAACGGCGTTGATTTAACGGAAATGTTGGATCACGGTTATTGGACAATTAGCCCTTTTGGATTTCGTTTAGCGGGAACATATTCCGTACAAGTCAATGAGAGAGGCTATTCTAATATGCTTTCTAATGGAACATTTTACAGCCTTCTTTCCAGAAATAATACAACTTCTGCATGGCAATCGGCAGGAACACATACAGATAATACGCAAAGTGTAAGCGGAGGAACTGTAACGGCACTACGATCGGGGTTAACGACTTTCTATCAATATGGCATAGCCTTGGGCGATTTACCTAGTCTTTTCAATCCTTCTCTTATTAGTGGAACTGCAGGAGCTGTTGGTGCTACTTATTTATTCCAGGATGCAATGAGAGGAGTCGATATGTGGACAACAATCACGAATTTATATAATGGTGCTACACTTTCGGATATCGATAATGCTGCAGTAGGTTACAATGAATCTTTTCAGCCCTTTGTAAATTTTCCTGCAAATAAGGATTCTTATATTGAATGGGAAGTTAGGTTCAAGAAAGCAAATACTTCCATCGATACAACACTTGCAAAAATTTCTGCAACCGGGGTTGACGTTGATGGTGGAACTGGTATTCGAGAATACATAGTTGCAACCATGCCAACCAGTTATTCTTTAGATCCGGCAACTGTTTTAACCATGTCTAGCGACAGTGGTCGTTATAAAGCAATTGGATCGACTACATCTATTGCAAATATTGATACAGCGCATCACGAAGCAATGTATCAGCTTAATTATAATAATGTGAATAAAATCTTATACAGAACAGGAACAGTAAACACTACCTCTTCAAGTGCAACCCGTCAGACCTCATTGTATTTCCGTTCATTTCTCATAGGAGCTCCTGTATTTGCTTTGCCTATAAAACTAGTTGAATTTAAAGCAAGTCCTAAAAAGGATAGAGTTCTTTTGAACTGGACCACAGCTACAGAAACGAATAACGATTATTTTACTGTTGAACGATCCGGTGATGGTATTAATTTCAAAACGTTGTTTACAAAACGAGGAGCCGGGACGACAACTACTACTCGTTTCTATGAGATGGCAGATGAGAATCCTTTGGAAGGACAGTCTTATTATCGTCTCAAACAAACCGACTACGACGGTAAATTTACTTACAGTAAAATGCAAGCGGTAAAAATTGGTAAAAATCCTTCCGAGTCTGATTTAGTAATTAATAGTGTTTCTCCGAATCCATTTCAATCGGATTTGCAAATCAGTTATTCTATTAAGTCAAATGGAATAGTACAAATCGATTTAATGAATACAGAAGGTAAAGTTATTGAAAGTAAAAAATTGAATGTTGAAGAGGGAAGTGGTTCTTATAATTTTGAAAAGACAGAATTTTTAAAGCCCGGCACATATTTTATAATTGTTGAACAAAATGGCCAAAGGCAGACAAGAAAAATCATAAAAAATTAACAAGAAAAAATTTCAAAATACAAAGGGGTTGTCAGTAAAACGACAACCCCTTTTTTAATGTATTTCAATCAAGGATAATTATTTTTTTTGTAATCGAATTTTCTCCAACTAAAACAGAAACGGTAATGAAATTGGAATAAATATTTTGAAGCTTTTGGCTAAATAATTTTTCGTTATTTATTATTTCGTTGGTTAATAATTTTCCTATTGCATCGTATATTCTGATTCTGGCATTTACGGGAGTTTGATTAAATTTTACCAATACGGTGTTTCCATCATTAAAGATTTGAATGGGATCATTATTTAAATCTGAAACCCCAACACTTTGCACAGTGATTGTCTGCGAAGAAACATCCTGGCATCCATCGGCATTCGTAACGGTTAATGTTACTGTATACGTACCGGAAGTTGAATAATTAATGGTTGGGTTAGGCTGAGTAGAATTGCTCCCATTTCCAAAATCCCAACTTTGTGAAACAATATTTGATACGGAAGTATTTGTAAATACAACGTTGAGTCCGGTTGGATTATAAGTAAAGATGCTTACAGGCTCACTTATAAATACTGTAACTGGAAAAGGGAAACTTGTACAAGGTAATTCCTGGACTTCCCAATCATACAGATAATAGTAGAAGGTTGAAGGGTTTGTAGTGGAATTTGAACCTGTAATACTAATTAACCCATTAACATTATAGGGATAAGAAGCACCTGCATTATTTCTATAAAGATTTGAAAAAGTTGAAGCACCTATAGAATAATTACCGGGAGTTTGAATATCGAAATTCAATGGCACAGTTCCCTGCCCGCTAGCAACATTTATTGTTATTGATTGTATCAATGAACCGGTCGATCCATAGAGGTTGAAAGTGCGATTTGCAGTGCCGCTTGCATCGACCCAGACAGATTTTATTCTCACAGGAGCAAAGGTTGTAAACAATAACTTCCCTTCAAATCCGCTGTTGTGGTAGCCGCCTGTATTAAATGAATTATTGACGGGACCAACATGTTGAATGACAGTTTGAGGATGCTGTGTTACACTATAGGTCGTATTTGAATTCAAGGAAGGTGTATTGAAAACTGTTCCGGTAAATATTATTGCATTTGTGCTATCATACCAGTCGGCCACGTTTCCTGACAAAACATTTGCAGTAATTGATGTAGATGTACCACTGCAAATTGACGTATCACCTGTAATAGCAGGAGCAGTAGGAGCAGTAATTGAAATATATTGATTCTTTATCAGGCTATCAGATCCCAATGTATTAAAAACTTTCAGCGTTACTGTATAATTCCCCGGTGCTGTATAATTATGAATTGGGTTCTGTAAATTCGATGTATCCCCATCGCCAAAATCCCATTTCCAGCTTTGTGCAATGTTAGTTGATAAATCATTGAAACGAATAGTGCCGAAGCAGGATGTCGTAATATTTGCAGTAAAGTTAGCCGTCGGGGCTGATGTAGGAATCAAACAAGCAGGAGGTAAATCAAAAGCTTCCGCTTCATCACCGGCAACATCAGGATCATTCTGTACTGCGCTATATCCCATTCCACGGCGTGCGAAGGTTTCCCAAATTAAACATTTGTGTATGCCATTATATAAATTATCGTCTGCAGCTAAAATTGCATCGCGACTGTCTAGGAATCCGGGACCGCAGGGTTGCAATTTCATCCCTTCTAAAACAAGTTTGAGAGTGATGTTATTTCCTGATGTTCCCTGAAACCAATTGGCATCAAATCCAAATTGATCAATCATTGCCCAGTTTAAATCCCACAGAACAGTACACCACACTTCACCAACGTCATGTGTTTCCGGACTCTGAGCCAAAAAAGAATATGTTTCAGGATTGATGCTCATATTGGTTGAATAAGGAAACCTTCTTATTCCGCCGCCGTTATTGGGCTGACCAAGAGCGTAAGTGCCCATTCCTCGCGCTGCAGTTCCAACATCACCGGGCCTGGTCGTAAATATTAATGCGAAAAAGTCACTCCATCCTTCACCGCCTTGTTCGCCATTGCCTAAGCAATTTGAATTTGATGGTCCACCTGTAAGTCGGTTAGAAACACCATGACCGAATTCATGCATAACTATGCCATTATCCAGGGATCCATCAAGATCAACAGCAGTAGATGGTGGAGGGTTTAATGTTGCATTTACTGTGGCGCCACCGTTAATTGAATTTTTTAACATTGTTCCGTCGGTTAAAGAAATCATTTCAGAAGGAATGGTGACAGAACCTCCATTTCCATTATCTCCCATTGAAAAAATTGCACCGGAAGAATTATTTATTATTAATACAGCAAGAGCGCCTTGGTTTTGAGCTGCAAGAACTTTATCAACGAAATTGCAAATGCCTCTGTCAATTAAAACTATTTTACCTGACAAAGCTGTTCCATTGACTATAGGTTCACAAGCATCTGAAATTGTACCGGTGCCGTCGTCAGCAATAGCAAG
>JAYURB010000361.1:0-3084 GCA_043756425.1 Bacteroidota bacterium | reverse complement strand
ACGTTTAAAGTAAAAACAGGTGCAGCACTACTTAGTAAAAAACCTTTTATGCTTGTTCCGCTGCAACAAAACAATGTATCCCCAACTATTTCTATTCCGTAAGGGCCGCTTCCGAGTGATCCTACAAAAAGAGAAAGAGTACCGGAATTATCTCTAGCCAAAACCTGATGACTTGTTGTATTGGCAATAAGCCAACGGTTGTTAGCATAATCAAACTCGGCACTTTCCGGACCGGAATATGTTTGTGCTTTACAAAATTGCATGCTAAATACAATAAAGAGAGTAAATAATATTTTCATATAAATGAGTTTATAGGCTGCTGTTAAAGTAAATTCAAAAAAGATGTGAATGAATTAAATTTTAAGAAGCCGGGATATTTTTCAAATATATAAAAATTACTCTCACGTATCCTTTCTAATATAGAAGTACAATTTTTTTTACAAAAAAAAATCCCGCTTTTGGCGGGATTTTTCGGTGTTTTCGTGTGGTATTAATTTTTGGCGAACTTTCCTTTCATATTTTCAGCATAACCTGATATAGTATAGAAATACATTCCCTTTGTTAAAGAGGAAACATTCAAATGTATTGACTTTTCATTATTTCCGTAAATTTCTGTTTTGACCATTCTTCCGGAAACATCATATATATTCAAAGCAACGGTGCTCAGCACAGGCTTTTTAAATATAAAATTTAAATAATCAGCTGCCGGATTAGGATAAACACCCACTCCATTTAAAGCACCGTCAACCTTATTTATTTCAAGAGTAAGCTCCGATTTAAATTGAAGGTCATCAATAATTAATGTGCTACCGTTATTGGAAGGGCCCGTTGGCCATTTAGAAGAAGAAATATCAATACGCATGGTGTCAGGCGTTACACCGACATTCATGGGGATTTCAAAATATGTAAAAATGGGTGCTGCAAGCATGTATCTACCAGAGCCACCAACATTAGAACCGTTTGCATAAAAACTTACTCCGATAGAAGCGCTATCACTGCCAGAAGGTGAGTATTTGTAATAACCTATAAGCGTATCGTTCATTCTATTATAAGGAATACCACCTACAAATCCATTTTGAGAATTTTGTCCATTCGTCATATAAGATGGGCTGACATTACCGTTTCCAAAATCCTGAGTAGTTAATTGTATACCAAAACTTCCGGTATGGCTATCGGTAGTTTTAACTACATTTCCATTCGTAACCCATCCGGTTATGTTATCTATGGATGCCTGGTCCCAGGTTTCGAAAGAGTTATTGGGAATGGTCATATTGGATCCGGTTAAAACGATATCATCAACTTCAAGAGAACTTCCGTTTTCTATTCCTACATTGTTAATCAAGTTACTGGAGGCAAAAGCCATTATTACAGTATCGGGAGTTTGAGAAAGCGTTAGCGGGTAAGAAAATGGAATAAAAGTATTCTGCGAACCGTTTCCCTTAATCATAAAGATATCAGAGTTTATCGGAACACCATTGCTTTTAAAAGTTACTAAAATTAATGCTGAATCATTTGCAGGAAGGCTGTAACGATAATAACCACAAATAGCAGTTGGTATTTGTGAACAGGGAATTCCTCCCTCTGAACCCATTGGGTCACCATTAGCAATATAGGCTCCATGAATATCGTTTCCGCTAACCATTGTTTCCATTCGCACAGCATTACCGGAATAACCGACAACTTGTGTTACAGTAACAGCGCTAATTTGGGATGCTACATCTTTGTTAGCACAATCCCAATTAGAAGGATTAGTATAATTGAAAGACGTCCAGCTTTCAAAATCGCCGTTCTCAACCTGCGAATTTGCTTTAAATGGCAAAATAGCCAAAAATAAAATTAAAGATTGTAATGCTTTCTTCATTGTTTTTTGGGTAAATAAAATTGATTAGAGTTAATAAATGATTAGTGTTTTTTAATTATTCCTAATACCAATTATTATCCTAAAAGTTAGGTTGAATTTAAATTCGAATTAAATTTTTGTGTAAGGTTTACTTCATTTTCAATTGCATTTATTGAATGCGAAAAGAAAATAATGAAATTGGAAAGCATTTTTCAATTATTACCATATATTCCAAACAGAAATAATTGTAAGATTCCGGCAAATTTTATAAAGTCATGGTTAGAATAGACTCTGAACAGTAGGTTTTTGTGAAATATTTTAAGTATTCAAAATAGTTATTATAGAAAATAAGGTAATAAGGTAATTTAGGTGTTATGCACTTTCGATACTAAGGTTATAAGGTTTTATATAATGCAAATAATCCAAAGAGGATATTAATATTCCAAATTTGAAGATTTTGAAAATTCCAATTAATCGGAAAGAATTAAAAAATAAACTTCATCCATAACTTCACGAATCATTACCGCTTGAAGTATAATTCCGTTATAACATTGAATTTTCAAACCATTAAAATACACAAAACTTATCCGAGTTATTTATAATTATCAAAGCAAAAAAAAAATTAAAAAATCAAATACCTGTAAAAATCAAAAAGTAATTATGCGACGTCACTCTTATGAATAAACATGTTTTTTATTTCTGTAGTTTATTACTGCTTTGATTTCAGTATAAGAAATATCGTTGCCAAGTTTTTCCTTTAGTTGGGTTAACTGTTTATCGCCGATTTCGTCAATAGTCTTTGAAATAATTTCAAGCTTTTGTTTGGAAACAAATTTCAAGACATTAATATCACCTGTTAAAACAAAATGCAGTAAGTGTTCGGTTACAGTACCTTCAGTAAGTTTACGTTGTCGGGCAATTTCAGGAATTGAAATATTATTGATATACATGTCAAAAGTAATTTTTTTTGTATCGGAGAAAGACTTTTTAGTTTTATCCGCAGCGGATGATTTCGAAGGTGCCTTTTCATTCATCTTTGTGGATAGATTATTCTCTCTGCAGTACCTTGCAACAACAGCTAAAAAATCATCTCCATATTTTTCAATCTTTATTTTTCCGAAGCCGGAAATGTGTGTTAAATCATTTACTTGCAAAGGTAAATAAGCAGACATTTCAATAAGTGTATTATCGGGAAAAACAATATAAGGCGGAACCCCTTCAGAGCGGGAAATTTCCAAGCGTAA
>JAYURB010000360.1:0-3087 GCA_043756425.1 Bacteroidota bacterium | reverse complement strand
TCAATATTGGAATAGAATTAATGCAGCTTTTTGTAATCATTGTTACAGTTCCCTGGCTCATCGTATTAAGTGATAAACCTATTTACACGTGGGTTAGAACTACAGGAGCTATCTTTGCCATTGTCGCCGCTATAGCCTGGACAGTAGAACGCATATTATTACAGCCAAATTTCATTGCCGACTTAGTTCAAAGGGCAGCAAGAGAAAGTAAATGGATTGTTTTAGCAATTGCCTGTTTGGCTTTGCTAACTTCATTGAAAACAAAATTTAATAGAAGTCCGGCAGGAGAATAAAATAATTGGTTAACTTGTACAAGAAATTAGTGCTTCGGTGATGATTTAATCTTGATAATTTATAAGGTAATAGTTGACATTAAAACAAACAATAATTCCAATAAGTGAATTCTAAGTATAAATCGTATTTAAAAAAAATAGGAATAGCCGGACTATTATTTTTTATGATTAAAGGACTTATTTGGCTATACTTATTCTATATTTTAAAGGAAAATTTATCATGAAAGTAATCTAATTTTTAATTTGCCTACTATATAGCTCCTTCTTATTGGAAACAGATTCTATCGATCCAACCACAATTTAAAATCGTTTACTCTTTCCCTGCTCACAATTCCGGCTTCTCCTTCAATTAAGCTGTTATTTATTTTTAAGCGACCGTTAAAATAGGAAGTTACTTTATCAATTGCATTAATATTAATAAGTACTTTTCTGTTTATTCTGAAAAACATTCCGGATCAATCATTGTTTCCAATACATCTAATGTATAATCAATGGGAAAACGCTTTCCTGCCTTATTTACGATCAAAACAACACCGTCTTCGGAAATAAAATGAAAAATTTCTTCTGCCTTAATGGATAAGATACTATCTCCCATGGAGAACTAACTTCTGCAAAATTTGCTGCAAGACGAGACGGGTCGGAACGACCGCCTGCATAACGATTTACCTCTTCCATTGAGAATGAACGTGCGCTATTACTTACCATTTCATTGATAGTCTCATTCTTTTTAGAGCCGGAGACAACCACTTCTTTAAGATTGTTTACATTTTCTTCCATTGCAACATCCAAATAAACTTCTTTACCTGATGTAACAACAACATTAGAAATAATGATCTCTTTGTAGCCTAAATAAGCAGCTTTCAAGTCGTAACGGCCCGGTATTATCTCTGTAATTTTAAAGCGACCATCCGTATCCGATGAAGTCCCTTTTAATGGATTTGAACCAATTACAATAATAGTAACCCCCGGCAAGGAAACTTGAGATTGCTTGTCTATTACAGTACCCTTAATAGTTTGTGTGACTTCCTGAGCAAACAAATTAATGGTGCAAAGAAGAAATAATAATACGATAGTGGTTGATGTTTTCATGATTTTTTATATTTTATTCTGCAATGCTAAAGCACTCCGTCCGAGTTAAAAAGCAAAAAACCATGAGTTGTTGAATATGGGGGATGAGCTGTATTGAAATTCGGTTGATTTGAATATGATTTTCAATTCAAATACTCCCTTTTGATTCATTTGTAGCAGCTATTAAACGAACAATTGTTCTTCCAATATCTTTTTATACCTTTATTTTTTCATCTTCAATATGCGCAACCGATTTACACATAATGAAATTTAAAACAACTTATTCCTTACTTTACAAATCAACTTTTCTCTTTATATGCATAATAATCAGTTTAAATTGTTTCGGGCAGGATAAGCGTTCAAGCAATCCTTTTAAAAATAAAATTGGAATTGGGGGATTTACTTTTAATCAAAAAGAATATTTCCTGACCTTGTGTTATAGTCGTATTCTGGCTAAACAAAATGAGCTGGCATTCCCAATATATTATATTACGGACGGATATAGAAAAGGTATTGCCATATCTATTTCGTTTAATTGGGCAACCATTAAAAGAAATTCCCGGTTCAATTTCTATATAAGTCCTCAATTAAACCTTGATTATAGTTGGCACCCAAAATTTAATACTGATTTAACTGTAAAACGATATGGGTATTTCTTTTGCCTGGGACTAATTCCAAGTCTACGAATAACAAATAGAATTTGTATTTCTTTAGAATTGATTTTCGGTTATGGCTATTTATGGGCTAAAAATGATGGAAATGTATATAATAATATTGTCTACAATATTGAAAGCGGCTCATATTTCAGAACATTGCCCACCTTGAAATTATCTTATAGGTTTAAATGAACAATATACTTTTTCAAAATATAGTCTATTTGTTCCATGAAATTAAATTTTTTAAGTTTAATAAAAATTAAATTCAAATGGCTGAAAAAAAATCAAAACTGGCAACAATAAAAACAAAGCCTACTTCTGCAAGCGTGGAAGATTTTATCAATTCCATTAAAGATGAACAAAAACGAAAAGACAGCTTTGTACTTTTGGAGATGATGAAAAAAGCTTCAAAGGAAGAGCCCATATTATGGAGCAGCTCTATCATCGGTTTTGGTATTAAAAGATATAAAAGTCCGACGACAGGAAGAGAAGTTGATTGGCTTCGAATTGGATTTGCTCCACGCAAAGCGAATTTATCATTGTACATTAGTGTAGGAATTAAAGAACATGCTGAAGCTCTTAAAAAACTAGGGAAGCATAAAACGGGGGTGGGCTGCCTATACATAAATAAGTTGGAAGATGTAGACTTGAAAGTTTTAAAGGAAATGATTGTTGCCTCAATAAATCAAAGTAAGAAGAAAGAAGTTTAAATGAACAATACAAAAAAACAAATAAGAATTGTTTCGGCAATTGTTTTATTGTCAATCTTTCTGACCTTGTTTTTTTATATACATGAAACTTTGCCTAAACCCATTCGTGTTGTTACTGCTTTAATTGAAACACCTGTAGCTATTGTTTCCGGACTTTTTTATTACTTAAAACTGGGAATAGATGTTTATGATACACCCTGGGCTGTTATTTTAACTAACTTAATATTTTCAGTAGTATTGGTTTTATTGGCAGACAAATTTTTCAAAAGACGAAAACTAAAAAGAATAACGTAAATTGAAAACAAAAAACATGGAAGCAAATAATAAAATAGATGATTTTCTTTCCCGCTATGACGAACA